>JBAZPE010000273.1:0-4455 GCA_041648375.1 Burkholderiaceae bacterium
CATGATCAGCATGTTCTGCCACCTCTCGGCCATCGACGTCAAAGTCGGGCAGACCGTGGCGCGCGGAGAAACCATTGCTCGCGTCGGGGCGACCGGCCGCGCTACTGGGCCGCATCTGCACTGGAACATGAGCCTGAACAATGTGCGTGTGGACCCTGCGATTTTCATCGGGGCGTTCCAGCCCTGACTGCAAACTGATCGATTTGCTGCATGGCACGGGGTGGACTTCATTACACTAGTGTTTCCATCCACGTTCGGATTGCGCCCGCATGAGTCAAGCCAATAAGCCCTTTGTCGCCACCGTCGAAGATATGCGCAAGATCGCGCAGGCGAGGGTGCCCAGAATGTTCTATGACTACGCCGACTCGGGCTCCTGGACCGAAAGCACCTATCGGGCCAACGAGTCCGATTTTCAACGCATCAAATTCAGGCAGCGGGTGGCCCAGAATATGGAAGGCCGCACGATTCGCACCACCATGGCGGGGGAATCGTGCGCCATGCCCGTCGCGCTGGCGCCCTGCGGGCTGACCGGTATGCAGCGCGCCGACGGCGAGATTCTCGCCGCCCGCGCAGCCGCCGAATTCGGTGTGCCGTTCACGCTTTCCACCATGAGCATTTGCTCCATGGAAGACCTGGCCGCCAACACCACCAAGCCGTTCTGGTTCCAGCTCTATGTGATGCGTGACCGGGCGTTTGCCGAGAACCTGATCGATCGCGCCAAGGCGGCCAAGTGTTCGGCCCTCATGCTCACACTCGATCTGCAGATTCTGGGTCAGCGCCACAAGGACATCCGTAACGGGATGAGTGCGCCGCCGAAGCTGACGATCCCCAACATCATCAATCTGATGGGCAAGCCGCGCTGGTGCTATCACATGATGCGCACCTCACGCCGCACCTTCGGCAACATCGTCGGCCATGCCAAGGGCGTGACGGATTTATCCTCGCTGGGATCCTGGACGGCCGAGCAGTTCGACCCGCGTCTGAGCTGGGATGACGTGGAATGGATCAAGAAGCGCTGGGGCGGCAAGCTGATCATCAAAGGCATCCTGGATCCTGAAGATGCGCGTCTGGCGGCGCAAAGCGGGGCCGACGCTTTGGTGGTCAGCAACCATGGTGGGCGCCAGCTCGACGGCGCGTTGTCGTCGATCCAGGCACTGCCAGCCCTGGTCGAGGCTGCCGGCAAGGATATCGAGGTCTGGATGGATGGTGGCGTGCGATCGGGCCAGGACGTGTTGCGTGCCGTTGCGCTCGGTGCGCGGGGCGTGTTGATCGGGCGTCCCTATCTGTATGGGCTGGGTGCACGCGGGCAGGAAGGCGTGCGACAGGTGCTGGAAATCATTGCCAAGGAACTGGATACCACCATGGCCCTTTGCGGACGCCGGGATATTCACAACGTGGATCGCAGCATGCTGCTGCAAGGCACCTACCCGACTGCCGACCTCATGCGGGAGTCGTTGCTGAGCTGATAGGCCGCAGACACGGTTTTCACGCGCAGCAGGGCGAAAAAAAAACGCCTCGAATCGGCTTCGAGGCGTTTTTGTCGGGCGGGCCGTCACATCATGGCAACGACTTGCCTGGCGTCGTGATCAACGGCGACGCATACCACCGCCACCCTGACCACCCATGGGCGGACGAGCTTCATCCTTGTGGCGGAAATTGATGCGACCCTTGGTCAGGTCATAGGGCGACATTTCCAGCGTCACGCGATCGCCGGCGAGAATGCGGATACGGTGCTTGCGCATTTTGCCCGAGGCGTAGGCGCCGACTTCAATCCCGTTTTCCAGGGTCACGCGATAACGACTGTCGGGCAGCACTTCACCCACCACACCATTCAATTCGATCAGTTCTTCTTTAGCCATATATAAGCTCCTTGTTGCGGTCCCTCGTGCGCAATTACGGCGGCCTTCCTGGCGCCAGCGCTTCGAAGCGGCGAATATGCGAACCTTCAGGCTGAGCACATTCGCGATTGGGTACACGGGTTGACACCCGACACACCGGAACCGTAGCTTTTAGGGAAGGCCAACGACCGGTGTCGTACCGCCGGCTAGGGCGGCGTGCGCAAGCTGTGCAAGGTGCGCGACAGATGCGGCTTGGTGCGGCGCGGCTGAAAGAGAACGATGTGCGGTAGGACACAAGGGCAGGCCGATGGCCCGCTTAAAAATTGCCGCCACGCCGGAAAGGGCGGAATTCATCCATCATGTTACACCCGCGTAAGGTATCAGTCCAGCTTTGTGTGCGGGCGGGCCCGCCGCTGCCCGCTGTATGTCGTTTCGACAAGCTCGTACAATAGCGGTCTACCTGCACATTCCCGCCCGCATGTGATGGCTCGGCGGGAATCTTTATTGATGACATAGGCCAATCCCGTGAGCGCTGTCCTGCACCAATCTTCGATCCAATCCCTGCCTTTGCTGGCGCGTGGCAAAGTGCGCGATATGTACGCCGTGGGCGATGACAAGCTGCTCATCGTCGCCTCGGACCGTATTTCGGCATTCGATGTGATTCTGGATGATCCCATCCCCGGCAAGGGCGCCGTGCTCACGCGCCTGACCGAATTCTGGCTCAAGAAGCTGGCCCATGTGGTGCCCAACCATGTGACCGGCATTGCACCCGAAGACGTGGTGCTGCCCGAAGAGCGGGCGCAGGTCACCGGCCGTGCGATGGTGGTCAAGCGCCTCAAGCCCATCATGGTCGAGGCCGTGGCGCGCGGTTACCTGATCGGTTCGGGCTGGAAGGATTATCAGGAGACGGGTTCGGTGTGCGGCATCGCACTGCCAGCCGGTCTGAAGCAGGCGCAGCGCCTGCCGCAACCCCTGTTCACCCCTGCCGCCAAGGCCGAAATGGGCATGCACGACGAAAACGTCGATTTTGCCCATGTGGTGGCCGAAGTCGGTCAGGAGATGGCAGAACGCATCCGCGATGTCACGCTGGCCCTCTACAACGAGGCCGCGACCTATGCCGCCAGCCGCGGCATCATCATTGCCGATACGAAGTTTGAATTCGGGCTCGATGCGCAGGGCACGCTGCATCTGATGGATGAGGTGCTCACGCCCGACTCCTCCCGTTTCTGGCCGGTAGATGGCTACCGCGAAGGCATCAGCCCGCCCTCGTTCGACAAGCAGTTCGTGCGTGACTGGCTCGAGACCCAGGATTGGGACAAGACCCCGCCCGCGCCGCGCCCACCGAAATCGGTCCTGGAGGCCACGGCCGCCAAATACGAAGAGGCGGCCGACCGCCTCGTGGCCTAATGGTGGTCAGGAGAATGAATGTGAACGATCAAGCGCAATCCGCAGACGCGGCAACCCCCGTGGTGGGTGTGGTGATGGGCTCGTCCAGCGACTGGCCCGTCATGCAGCACGCGGTGAGCATTCTGCAGGCCTTTGGCGTGGGCTACGAAGCCCGCGTCATTTCAGCGCATCGCATGCCGCTCGATATGGCGGAATATGGCGCGCAGGCCCGTGATCGCGGTCTGCTGGCCATTATCGCGGGCGCGGGTGGTGCCGCACATCTTCCGGGCATGATGGCCGCATTGACCGAAGTGCCTGTGTTCGGCGTGCCCGTGCCCTCGCGCCATCTGGCGGGCGAAGATTCGCTGCTGTCGATCGTGCAGATGCCCAAGGGCGTGCCGGTTGCGACGTTTGCCATTGGGGATGCCGGCGCTGCCAACGCGGCGCTGCATGTGATTGCCAATCTGGCCACCCGCGACGATGCCCTGCATCGCAAACTCGTCGAATTCCGTACCGCACAAACCGAGACTGCCCGTGCCATGCGCGTGCCGCCCGAGAGCGCAGCATGAAGACAACTGTGGATATGATTGCACCTGGCCAGTGGCTGGGCATGCTGGGAGGCGGCCAACTGGGTCGCATGTTCTGTCACGCCGCACAGAGCCTGGGCTACAAGGTGGCGGTGCTGGATCCGTCCGAGCAGTGTCCGGCCGGTGTCGTGGCCGACCGCCACATTCGTGCCGCCTACGACGATCCGCAGGGGCTGGCCGAATTGGCACAATTGTGCCGCGCGGTGACCACCGAATTCGAGAATGTGCCCGCAGAAAGCCTGCGCATCCTGGCGCGCGACTGTCGCGTGACACCGCAGGGCGATGCCGTGGCGATCGTGCAGGACCGCAATGCCGAAAAAGCATTCATCGCCGCGCAGGGCATCGCAGTCGCCCCCAATTGCCCCATTTATACCGAAGCCGATCTGCAGCATGCCGATCAGGCGCTATTTCCAGGCATTCTGAAGGCCGCCCGACTGGGCTACGACGGCAAGGGTCAGGCACGTGTCACCACGCGTGAGCAGGCGATCGAGGCATTCCGCGCCTTCGGTAATGTGCCCTGTGTGCTGGAAGCCATGCTCTCGCTGGATCACGAGATTTCGGTGGTGATCGCCCGCGGGATGGACGGCGCCGCACGGGTGTTTCCCATCGCCCGCAACGAGCACCGCGACGGCATTCTGGCGCGC
>JBAZPE010000274.1:0-4450 GCA_041648375.1 Burkholderiaceae bacterium
CACACTCAATCGCCTGCCCGTTGACGCGCCGGCCAAAAAGAAACTCTTCATCCGCACCTTTGGTTGCCAGATGAATGAGTACGACTCGGACAAGATGGCCGATGTTCTGAACGAAGATCAGGGCCTGGAACTCACACAGGATGTGGACGAAGCCGATGTCATCCTCTTCAACACCTGTTCGGTCAGAGAAAAGGCGCAGGAAAAAGTCTTTTCTGACCTGGGCCGCGTGCAGCACCTGAAAAAAACCAAGCCGCATCTGGTGATCGGTGTGGGCGGCTGCGTTGCCAGCCAGGAAGGCGAAGCCATCGTCAAGCGCGCGCCCTATGTGGATGTCGTGTTCGGCCCGCAAACGCTGCACCGCCTGCCCGAACTGATTCGCCGCCGCCGCGCGTCGGGCCGATCGCAGGTCGACATCAGCTTTCCAGAAATCGAGAAGTTCGACAACTTGCCGCCTGCCCGCGTGGACGGCCCGACGGCGTTCGTCTCCATCATGGAAGGCTGCAGCAAGTACTGCAGCTTCTGCGTCGTGCCCTACACACGTGGCGAAGAAGTGTCGCGTCCCTTCGAAGATGTGCTGGTCGACATCGCCGATCTGGCCGACCAGGGCGTCAAGGAGGTCACCTTGCTCGGCCAGAACGTCAACGCCTATCGCGGCAGCATGGGCGAGGCCGGCGAGATTGCCGATTTCGCCATGCTGCTCGATTACGTCCACGAGATTCCCGGCATCGAGCGCATCCGCTACACCACCTCGCATCCCAAAGAGATGACGCCCCGCCTGATCGAGGCCCACGGTCGTCTGCCCAAACTTGTGCCGTTTCTGCATCTGCCGGTGCAGGCAGGCAGCGATCGCCTGCTGGCGGCCATGAAACGCGGCTACACCACGCTGGAATTCAAGTCCGTCGTGCGCAAGCTGCGCGCCGCGCGCCCGGGGTTGACCCTGTCGTCGGATTTCATCGTGGGCTTCCCCGGCGAAACCGAAGAGGATTTCGAAAAGACGCTGAAGTTGATTGAAGACGTCGGTTTCGACACGGCGTTCTCGTTCATCTATTCGCGCCGGCCCGGCACGCCCGCGGCCGACCTGCACGACGACACGCCCCACGACGTCAAGCTCAAGCGTCTGCAACGCCTGCAGGCGCTGATCAACGACCAGGCGGGCGCCATCAGCGCGGCCATGGTCGGCACGGTGCAAAGCGTGCTGGTCGAAGGCCAGTCCCGGCGTGACATCACCGAGCTCACCGGCAAAACGGCCAACAACCGCAGCGTGAACTTTGCCGGCTCGCCCACCTTGGTCGGCCAGATGCTCGATATCCGCATCACACAGGCCCATTCCAATACCCTGAGGGGAGAAGTCGTCGGCCCCACCGAACAAGGCGTTCAATGAGCACGGCCCGCCCCCGCCGCCCACTGCCCGAAATCGTCGTCCTGGATGGCGACAACATGCACCTGGCCAACCTGTGTGGCCCGCTTGACGAAAACCTGCGACAACTGGCCGACGGCCTGGGTGTGAAGCTGTCGCGACGCGGCAGCCGGGTCACGCTGGACGGTGAAAATGCGGAACTGGCCGCGCGGGCCTTGCGCCGGTTTCATCATCAGGCCACACACAAGGCGCTGGACATCGAAGACATCCAGCTCGGCCTGGTGGAAATCAAGGCGGACATCCAGGCCGCACAAGCTCGCGCCGAACTCGAGGCCAGCGCTGCGGCCGAGGCACAGACCAATGCCGCCGCACGCGGCGCGCGCAGCAAAAAAGGGGCGAACGACGCCCGCAGCGCAGACGTGTCGATGGCGGGTGGCATCGGTGGGTCGAACGCGCGCAGCAGTGCAGCCGCGGCACCCGCGACGGACGCCGCACGCACACGCCCCCTGGTGGCGCAAGATGCCCTGCCCGACCTTCCTCCGATCGACGATGCCAGCGACACCATCGCCCTGCGCACCCGCCGCAGCGATCTGCGGCCCCGCACGCCTCGCCAGCGCGATTACCTGAACAACATTCTCAAGCACGACATCACCTTCGGCGTCGGCCCGGCCGGCACCGGCAAGACCTGGCTGGCAGTGGCCTGTGCCATCGACGCCATGGAGCGGGAAACCGTTCAGCGCATCGTGCTGACCCGTCCTGCCGTGGAAGCCGGCGAGCGCCTGGGCTTTCTGCCCGGCGATCTGGCCCAGAAGGTCGATCCGTACCTGCGGCCGCTGTATGACGCGCTCTATGACCTGATGGGCTTTGAGCGGGTGCAACGCATGTTCGAAAAACAGAGTATCGAGATTGCGCCGCTGGCCTATATGCGCGGGCGCACGCTCAATCATGCATTCGTCATTCTGGATGAGGCGCAGAACACCACGCCTGAACAGATGAAGATGTTCCTCACGCGCATCGGCTTCGGCAGCAAGGCCGTGATCACGGGCGACCCCTCGCAGGTCGACCTGCCGCGCGGCCAGCAAAGCGGCCTGGCGCACGCTGTCGAGGTGCTGGCCGAGGTTCAGGGCATTGCCAGCACACGGTTCAGCAGCCGGGACGTCGTGCGCCACCCGCTGGTGGCCCGTATCGTCGATGCCTATGACGCAGCGGGCTGACGACCATGAGCGACGCATCCCCTGAACTCTCGCTGGCCGTGCAGTATGCGGTTGTGGCACCCGAACTGCCGCGCTGGCGCATACGCCGCTGGGCGGCGCGCGCCCTGGCCGCCGCGCTGGATGATGGCCTGACGCAGGCCGCACGCGTGTCGTTCAGCCTGCGCCTGGTAGGCAAGGCAGAAGGCCTGCGTCTGAACCGCGACTTCCGTGGTCGCGATTACGCGACCAACGTGCTGACCTTCGAGTACGGCACCGGTCCGGACGGCGTCACCCATGGCGACATCGTGATCTGCCTGCCGGTGCTCAAGCAGGAGGCGCGCGCCCAGAAGAAAACGCTGCTCCACCACGCGGCGCACCTGACCATTCACGGCTGTCTGCACGCGCTGGGTTACGACCATATCGACGAGGCCGACGCCCAGCGGATGGAAGCGCTGGAAACCCGCGTCCTGGCAGACATAGGGATTTCCGACCCCTATGCCTGAGGCGGAATCGGTTATGCTGATCCTTCCTCAATCAGTCCGATAGGACAATGTCAGACCCTGCCCATACCCCGGACGCCGACACCGCGCGTCCCGCCAAATCCTCCCACAAGTCCTTCATCGAGCGCATGCTGTCCTTGGTGAGACGCGAGCCAGAAGACCGAAACGCCATCATTACTGTTCTGGACACCGCCTACGAGCGTGACCTCCTGGACAGCGAATCCTACAAGATGATCAAGGGCGCACTGGCGTTCTCCGAGCAGACCGTAGGCGACATCATGGTGCCACGGTCGCGCATGGATGCGCTGGACATTACGCAACCCTTGCCTGAACTGCTCGCCAAGGTGATCGAAACCGCGCATTCGCGCTTTCCGGTCTTCGAAGGCGATCGCGACAATGTCATCGGCCTGTTGCTGGCCAAGGACCTGCTGCGCTGCATTCTCGAACCTCAGACCGACGTCCGCTCACTGGTCCGCTCGGCCGTGTTCATTCCTGAATCGAAACGGCTGAATGTGCTGTTGCACGAGTTTCGTGCCGGCCGCAACCACCAGGCCATCGTCATCGACGAACATGGCGGCATATCCGGCCTGGTCACGATGGAAGACCTGCTTGAACAGATCGTGGGCGCCATCGAGGACGAATACGATGAAGATGACGAAGACGCCATCGTCACCGAAAGCGAGAATCAGTGGCGGGTACAGGCCGCCACCGATATCGAACGATTCAATGAAGTGTTTGGTGTGAACATTCCGGATGACGAATACGACAGCATCGGCGGCTGGCTGAGCGGCGAACTCGGCCGTATCCCCCGGCGCGGCGACAACATGGTGCATGGCGGGCTGCGCATCGACGTCATGCGCGCCGATGCCCGTCGAGCCCTGTGGTTGCGTGTGCGACGCATGCCCGCAGCCGACCTGAACGTCTCGGCGCCATGACCGCAGTGGCGGTGCCCACCCACCACTCGTGGAAACATCGCTCGGTGCTGGTGCTGGCCGCAGGGCTGGCGCACGCACTGAGCTTTGCACCCGGCTTGATGCCCGCAGGCGCACAGGCGCTTTTGCAACTGCTGGCCATGGCCGTGCTGGTGCGCTGCGCCATGGGTGCGCAGCGTGTGCGAGGGGCCTTTGGCGCCGGCATGCTGTTCGGCGTGGTCACATATGCCGTGGGCCTGTACTGGCTCTACATCAGCCTGCACGTCTATGGCCTGATGGCCGCTCCGCTGGCCGCGGGTGGCGTGCTGGCCCTTGCAGCCTATCTGTCACTCTATCCCGCCCTTGCCTGCGCCCTGGCGCGCGTGCTTGCGCCATGGTCGGGCTCGGGCGACAAGCGCGCGGGCATCACGCCGCTCTACATGCTGCGTGCATCGGCCGTTTGGGCCGGGGCCTGGACGCTGGGCGAAT
>JBAZPE010000275.1:0-4449 GCA_041648375.1 Burkholderiaceae bacterium
TAGCCCACGATCCAGGTAATCAGGGGAACGGTCAGGCGCCAATCGGCTTGCGCGAACAGAATGAGCGCGCTGCCCGCGTAGATGAAGACATGCCACAGCGCATCGGCCGCCTGCACCGCAGATTCGCGCAATGCGCTCCCGGTCTGGAGAATGCGTTGCGCAATGCGTCCGGCAAAATCGTTGTGGAAAAAACTCAACCCCTGCTTCAGCACATACCGGTGGTTCTGCCAACGCACCAGGGTATTCAAGCCAGGATTGATGGTCTGATGCACCAGCAGATCGTGCAGCGCGGTGAGCAAGGGACGCACGATAAGTGCCACGCCCGCCATGACCGCCAGCACCGTGCCGTGCGTTTCGAAAAATGCCTCGCGCGGCGTGCTTTGCGCCAGGTCGACAATGCGCCCGACGAACTCGAACAGGGCGACTTCGACCAGGGCACCTGCCAACCCCACAATCATCAGCGCCAGCAGAATCGGCCAGACCTGACGCAAGTAGTGAATGTAGAAGGCGACCACCCGATCCGGCGGCATGACATCCGGCGAGGGGTGAAACGGATCGATCAGATGCTCGAAGCGGGCAAATACGCCCCGCCGCGAGCCTTTATTCGGACTGCCCGGTGAGCGCGCCATGAGAAACCATCAAGCCTGGTTGATTGATAAATGCCTGCCCACCCTGATTGCCGACTAGGTCGTCAACAGGCGCTTCGGCGTGCCGGCTCGCCAGGCCAGAATGTTGTCGATCGCATCGCGGAAGTAGATGGCGTAGGTGCCCGTGGTCACATAGCCCAGGTGCGGGGTGAGCACCGTGCGCGGCGCGCTGAGAATAGGCGCATGCGCTGGCAAGGGCTCCTGTGCAAACACATCCAGCGCTGCTGCGGCAATGCGGCCGGCATGCAGGGCCTCGATCAGTGCCGCCTCGTCTACCAGTCCGGCACGCGAGGTGTTCACGAAGATCGCGTCGCGCCGCATGGCGTCGATCTCCTGCGCGCCCACGATGCCGCGGCTGCGGTCGCTGAGCACCAGATGCACCGACACGATATCGGACTGCTCGAACAAGGCCTGTTTGTCGACCCACGTCACACCGTGTTCCGCCGCCTTCTCGGGCGTCAGATTCTGACTCCAGGCCAGCACCTTCATATCGAAGGCCTGTGCCACCCGGGCCACGCGCGCGCCCAGCTTGCCCAGACCCAGCACACCCAGCGTCTTGCCGGCCAGATCACCCGGCACCACCGTCTGCCAGCGCCCGGCGCGCAGGTCCTCCTGCGATACCGGCACCTGTTTGACCGCCGCCAGAATCAGCGCCCAGGTCAATTCCGCCGCAGCATAGGGCTGGCTGCCTGTACCGCACACGGTAATGCCCTGGCGCTCACATGCCTGCAGATCGATGGCTGCATTGCGCGCACCGGTGGTCACCAACAGTTTCAGGCGCGGCAACTGCGCCAGCACCTCGGCAGGAAACCGGGTGCGCTCGCGCATGGCCACCACGACCTCGCTCTCGGCCAGTGCCTTGATCAGGGCATCGCCCTCGATATGGTCACGCAGGGACACGACGTCGGCCTGCAGTACGGTCCAGTCGGCGCTGGTCAGCGCCACGCCCTGATAATCATCCAGAATCGTTATCTTCATTTGAATGTCTCTTTGTCGTGGTGCCGATTGCACGCGTTCTGATGCCCGATCAGTCGTTGCCGGATTTGCGTTGAATGAATTCGATCTTGTAGCCGTCCGGATCGGTCACGAATGCAATCACGGTGGTGCCGTGTTTCATGGGACCGGCTTCACGCACGACCGTGCCGCCTTTTTGCTTGACGTCTTCACAGGCCTTGTAGGCGTCGTCCACTTCCAGTGCGATATGGCCGTAGGCATCGCCCAGATCGTAGCTGGCCTGATCCCAGTTATGGGTCAGTTCCAGCACGGCGCCCTCGGATTCCTCCTCGTAGCCCACAAAGGCCAGGGTGAATTTGCCCTCGGGATAATCGCGCCGACGCAACAGGCGCATGCCCAGCACGTCGGTGTAGAAGGCCAGTGATTTGTCGAGATTGCCCACGCGCAGCATGGTGTGAAGAATTCGCATAATGTGTCCTCGAAAATAGAACAGGGCGCAAGCATCGCGCCCCCATCGATGGGAGTGTACTGCGCTCAGAGCAGCGGCGAGGCGCCCTCTTCGGCTGTCGAAACCTGCTGACGGAACGCTGAAAACAGGTCGCGTCCCATGCCGACGTGATGCGCGGACAAGTCCGGCTGGGGAATCTCGCGCGCGGCCAGTGTCTGCGCATCGACCATCACTTGCAACACACCGGCATCGCCGTCTACCCGCATGATGTCGCCGGTGCGAATGCGACCGATATCGCCCCCGGCAAGCGCCTCGGGTGAGACGTGAATGGCAGCGGGCACCTTGCCCGACGCGCCGGACATGCGGCCGTCGGTGACCAGCGCAACCTTGAACCCCTGGTCCTGCAGGATACCCAGGCTAGGGGTCAGCTTGTGCAGCTCCGGCATGCCGTTGGCGCGCGGTCCCTGAAAACGCACCACGGCGACGAAATCGCGCGTCAGTTCACCGCGCTGGAACGCAGCCAGCATCTCTTCCTGACTATCGAACACCAGGGCCGGCGCTTCTACGATGCGATGCTCGGGCTTGACGGCTGAAACCTTCATCACCGCACGACCCACGTTGCCGCTCATGACCTTCAGGCCACCATCGGCGCTGAAAGGATGTGCGGCGGGTCGCAATACCGTGTCATCACCGCTTTGCTCGGGCGCATGCGTCCAGCGCAACTGCCCGTCGGTCAAGGTGGGCTCCTGGGTATAACGCGACAGGCCCGGCCCCACCACCGTTTGCACATCGTCGTGCAACAGGCCGGCGCTCAGCAGTTCCCGAATCAGGTAGCCCATGCCACCGGCGGCATGGAAGTGATTGACGTCGGCACTGCCGTTCGGATAGATGCGAGAGAGCAGCGGCACGACGGACGACAGATCGTGGAAATCATCCCAGTTGATGATGATGCCGGCAGCACGTGCCATGGCCACCAGGTGGATGGTGTGATTGGTCGAGCCACCGGTGGCATGCAGGCCGATAATGCCATTGACCACCGCACGCTCGTCCACGACATGACCCATGGGGGTGTATTGCTGGCCGGATCGCGTCAGTGAGAGCACCTGGCGCGCCGCCTGGGCCGTCAGGGCATCACGCAAGGGCGTTCCCGGGTTGACGAACGCCGCACCCGGCAAGTGCAGGCCCATGACTTCCATCAACATCTGGTTCGAATTCGCCGTACCGTAAAACGTACATGTGCCCGGGCCGTGATAAGCGTTGGACTCCGCCTGCAGCAAGCCGGCCCGATCCACTTTCCCCTGGGCATAAAGCTGACGAATCTTGGCCTTCTCGTCGTTGGGCAGGCCCGATGTCATGGGCCCACCCGGCACCATGATGGTGGGCAAGTGCCCGAATCGCAAGGCACCGATGACCAGGCCCGGCACGATCTTGTCGCAAATGCCCAGACAGAGCACGGCATCGAAGACGTTGTGCGAGAGGGCCACGGCCGTGGACATCGCGATCACGTCACGCGAGAACAATGACAGCTCCATGCCGGCGGCACCCTGCGTCACCCCGTCGCACATGGCCGGCACACCGCCGGCGAACTGTGCGACGCCCCCGGCTTCACGGGCGGCCTGCTTGATGATCGCGGGAAAACGCTCCAGCGGCTGGTGCGCCGAGAGCATGTCGTTGTAGGCCGAGACGATACCGATATTGGGCTGATGCTCGGCGCGCAGAATGATCTTGTCCTGCGTGGGGGCCGAGGCAAATGAGTGCGCCAGGTTCGCACAGGACATGCCGGCGCGCGCGGGCGGCGTGCTTTGGTCATGGGCGATCTGGGCGAGGTAGGCGCGGCGCGTGTCTGCACTGCGCGCGATGATGCGGTCAGTGACCTGTTGTACGGTCGAATTCAATAACATTGATCTATCCTTCAATCCAGACATCGATTGGACATTCGTCCTGATGCAGCAAAAGCGATACCGGCAGCGCTGGGGTCTCTTCGGCGCGCGCCTGTTCATACACCTCGCGCTTGGATCGACCGGAGATCGCCAGAATCAGTTGCCGGTTCGCCTGCAGCAACGCATGCAGGGTGAGAGTCATACGCAGGTGGGGCGCCGTGCCGGGCGTAACGGCACAGCACAGGGTGCCGGGCGCATCGGGCGCAATGGCTTGCGCAAGTTCGGGCGCCTGGGGAAACAGTGAGGCGGTATGGCCGTCCTCCCCCATGCCCAGCACCACACAGTCAAACGGCAGCGGCAATGCCGCCAGTGCGGCCTCGCACATGGGCTGCCCGGCATGCGGGTCGTCAGCCGTGTTGTACAGCGGCACGAACTGGGCGGATTGGGCCAGCCCCTGCAGCAGATGTCGGCGCACCAAAGCCGCATTGCTGTCCGGATGGTCAGGCGGCACCCAGCGCTC
>JBAZPE010000276.1:0-4447 GCA_041648375.1 Burkholderiaceae bacterium
CGTTCGCTGCCTCCCTGCCCCTGATCCGGCGTCACCTCGATCAACCACGGGTGATCCGAAGGACGGGCCGCGATCATATTGCCCAGATTCGTCGCCACCGGGAAATCCATGATGTGTCCTCAGCCGGGAATGGCGCTATAGCAGCCGCGACCGATGGCGGTCAGACGTCCCTGGTCGTCAAAGACGTCGACATCGGCCACACCGACCGTGCGGCCCACTCGCCGGGCGGTGGCGCGGGCGACCAGGTACTCACCGCTGGAAGGGCGCAGGTAATCGACCCGGAAGTTCATGGTGGGCACGCCGCCCCCGACCATCGCCGCCACGGCGAAATCACCGGCGGTATCGATCAGTGAAGCCACGGGGCCACCGTGAAACATGCGATGCGCACCGCCGCGCGACAGGGCATCGATCAGCGGCATTTTCATTTCGACAATGCCACGCTCGGCGTCCAGCGACTCCACCGTCATCTGACAGAACGCGATGAAGGGAGAGTCATCGGCCCAGCCTTGGAGTTGTTCGATGGTGACGGGTGATGAGGGGGTAGGCATAAAGACTCCAGCGTGAAGAGGTTGGCGGCTGCGGCAGGGATCGGCGCACGCGGCCGCAGATCAGTGTTTGCGATATTTCCAGAACACGAGTCGATGATGGGCAACCCGCGTCAGCCAGGCCAGCAGCGACGCGAGCACGGCGAGCACCGTGACGGCAGCAAACATGCCGGCCGCGTTGATGTCAAAGGACGCGGCACGCACGTAAAAACCCAGGCCGGCGTTGGCAGCCAGAAACTCGCCCACCACACACAGAATGAAACTCAAGGCGGCGCAGACCTCCAGGCCGCTGAACACATAGTCAAGCGCCGACCGTATCTTCACCGTCAGCACGATACGCCAGCGATTGCCGCCGAACGCACGCGCCATGTCGAGCAAGGCGGGTGGCGCGGCATGCATGCCAGCGACCGTGTTGATGAACATCACGAAAAAGGTGCCGATCGCCACCAGGGCGACCTTGGAGGCCACGCCGATGCCGAACCAGACGATCACCAGCGGCGCGATGGCCACCATGGGCATGGCCTGCAGGGCCAGGGCCATGGGATAGACTGCCCGGTCCAGCGCGCGCACTTCGCCCACCACGATGCCGGCCAGTACGCCTAGCGACACGCCGATCGCCAACCCGGTGAGCGTGCCCTGCAGCGTCGCCAGAACGTGGGGGGTGAACCCACCACCCGAGATCCATGCCGTGAGCGTTGCCGCCACCTGCACAGGCGAAGGCAGCAAAGCGACGTCGGCCACGACCCATTGGGCCACCGCCTGCCAGCCGCCCAGCAACAAGGCGATGCCCAGCACGGGCAGCACTACCCGCATCCAGACCGGCACGTCGGTCGATGAATTATCCATGACGCACCTGCCCTTCCCAGAACACCAGACGTGCGCGCGCACGCTGCAAGATCGAACCGCCTGCAAAGCCCATCACACCGAGCAGCACCATCGCCGCCACGGCGGTGACCGCATCAAGCGCGTTGGCAGAATTGTCGATGAGGTAGCCTGCGCCGCCCATGCCCATGATGAACTCCATCACCACGCAGCCCACCAGCGCAAACCCCCAGCCGACCTGCATCCCCGCGACGATTGATCCGGCGGCACTGGGCAGGTTGCAGTGCAGATAGGTCTTGAATGTGCTGGCATTCAGGGTGCGAAACAGGTCCAGTAGCACGGGCGGTGCGGCACGAACGCCGATGAAGGTGCCCACGAAAACCGGAAAGAAACAGGTGAGCGCCACCAGCACGATAGTGCTGCGGGTATCAAAGCCCATCCACAGCAGTACCAGGGGCGCGATGGCCACTTTAGGCACCGATTGAATCAGCAACACGATGGGATAGAACGTCAACTCCAGAACGCGGTTCATCGCCAGCACGCTGCCCAGCGCAATGGCCAGGACGGTGCCCAGCGCATAGCCGCCCAGCGTGGTCATCAACGTGGTGGCCAGGTGCGGCCACAGATCGCCCTGCGTCACCAGGCCTGCATAGATGCGATCCCATACTTCCAGCGGCGCAGGCATCAGCCGACTGGGCAGCGCAAAGCCACGCACCACCGCCCACCAAAGGGCCACCAGCAGCACCAGCGGCAACACGCGCACGGCCGTGCCACGCAATACTTGTATGACGGTGCTCACCGTTATCACCTCTGGCCCAGCATGTCACGCAAGTGATTGGACAGTTCCGCAAAACGCGGCAAGGCCAGCGTGCCCACGTCGCGCGGGCGTGGCAGATCGATCGGCAGATCTTCGATGACCTTGCCGGGTCGACCGCTCATCACGACAACGCGATCGGACAGGAACACCGCTTCCTGAATCGAGTGCGTGATGAACAGGACCGAGGGGCGTGTCTGCATCCAGATGCGTTGCAGCTCGATCATCATGGTCTCGCGCGTCATGGCATCGAGCGCGGCGAAGGGCTCATCCATCACCAGGATGGAGGGATCGCGAATCAGCGAACGGGCCACAGCCACGCGCTGCTGCATGCCGCCGGAAAGCTCGTGGGGATAACGGTCCTGGAAATCCTTCAGTCCCACCAGCTCAAGCAGCGCCTGCGCACGCGGTAGCGCCTGCTGTACCGACTTACCCGTCAGCCGGATGGGAAGCAGGACGTTTTCCAGGGACGTTTTCCAGGGCAGCAGCGCCGACTGCTGAAAGGCAACCCCCACGTCTTCGCGTGCGCCACGCGCCGCGACGCCATCGAAGCGAATCTCGCCTGTGGAGGGTGCCTGCAGGCCCGCGACCAGCCTGACCAGGGTCGACTTGCCACAGCCCGAGGGCCCCAGCACCGACACGAAGGACGAGGGTTCGACCTGTAGGTTGAAGTCCTCCAGCGCCAGGACAGAGCCGCGCCTGCTCTTGTAGCGCAC
The DNA here is from genome assembly GCA_041648375.1 of Burkholderiaceae bacterium. Taxonomy (GTDB): domain Bacteria; phylum Pseudomonadota; class Gammaproteobacteria; order Burkholderiales; family Burkholderiaceae_B; genus Schauerella. Next base: position 2,898 of record JBAZPE010000276.1, read on the forward strand.
ACTGACATCGTGCAGCCCCAGGAGCGTATGTTTGCCCGGCGCAGGCGCCGAGCTCCCGGCGATATCCATTATTTTGCGTTCCTGACAGCAGTGGAGACGGCCGCAGCATCGTAGGCGTTGAACGACTTGCTGAACTGATCGGTGTAGAGCTTGGACAGATCGAAATCCGTGTTTGTGATCTGATCACCGTCCTTCATCTTCTGAACGATGTTCTTCCAGTCATCCGCAGTGTAGACACCCAGGCGATCCATCCGCGATTTCAGGTCACCGATCCGGAAGGTGCCTTCGTTGACCGCCATGAACGTCTTGATCCACTGCGCTTCATTTTCAGCGGTAGGCTTGCTGCTGGGATCGATCTTCCAGTAGGCGCGCACGCACTGTTCGGTGTTTTCCATGCAGGCACGCAACGATTTGCTGGTGGCACGGCCCATGCCCTCGACCAGCTTGGGGTTCTTCTTGATCAGCTCGTCACTGGTGGCCAGGCCATTGGAAAACACATTGAGAAACTCATCGGGAATCTGAAGGCGGCGGATTTCCGTACCGGCCTGCTCCATCAGCACGTTTTGCGGTGCCGGCAGGTTCAGCGCATCTACTCCGCCCGACTTCAGGCGCGACCAGGCTGCGGCACCCACGCCCACGGGCAGTACCTGTACATCCTTCATCCACGTCACCCCGGCGCTTTGCAGCATCAGGCGCGACATGGGGAGGTTGCCCCAGCTCAACGCACCCACGCCCAGCTTCTTGCCCTTGAGGTCGGCCAGCGTTTTGATCGGGCTGTCCTTGAGCACGGTGAATTCGAAGATGTTGCGGGGATAGAAGTTATAGAAGAACTTGATCGGGAACGGTTCGCCCTTGGACGCCGCGATGATGGCCAGATCCGAGTTCATGATGCCGAACTCGACCGAGCCGTTGGCGACCTGAGGCATCAGGACGGCCGTGCCCTGCACCGACACATACTCCAGTTCGATGCCCTCTTCCTTGAAAAAGCCAAGCGTCTCGCCAAAGGGAATGGCAGCCTCGACGGCTGACCAGGCGGGCGGATAACCGATCTTCGCCTTTTGCAGGGTCTGTGCCTGAGCGCCAGCCGCGCCTAGCAGCAACGCTGCCACCAGGGGTGCGCCAATCATGAATTTTGCGGTGTTTTTCATCTGGAATGTCAGTCAGAAAAAAGCGGTGGAAGGGGCACGGGTGAATCAGGAGAAATTAGAGCGAGGTCAGCGCAACAGGCCCACGGGGCGTATCGAGCAGCACGCGCATATAGGGCGCATCGGCGGCAAGCACGTCGATATCGACGCCCAGACGGCCATACAGGCGATTGATGCGTTCGTGCTGGGGATGGCCCGCCTCGCAGCCGACCACGGCGCAACCGCTGGCTGCCAGCCGTGTCGAAGGATGCGCGGTATCGAGCCAATCGATGAAAAATGGCGCAAACAGACCCAGCTCATTGGGTTCGGGAATCATGAGCTTCCACTTGAGCGTGTCACCGCTGGGGGTCAGTCGTTGCAAATCGTGCACGGGCGCCTCGATGCCCTCTTCGGCATAGGCGCGGG
>JBAZPE010000277.1:0-4446 GCA_041648375.1 Burkholderiaceae bacterium
TCTGCCCAGAAGGGCGGCGCATCCTGAAGATGATCCCATGCAAGTATGTTCGAGGCAGGCAGGCCTGAGTCGGCGGCGCACGCTGCGTTGTCCGCATCGTGCACGATCCAGCGCAAGCCCACCGCCGTGACCCGCCGTGCGGTTTCATCGGCCGCAATACGCGGCTCCAGCGGGCACGGGCAGGCTCCGGCCACCATGCAGCCCAGCAGGGCGATGATTTGAGCCGGGCCGCGTTCGAGCGCCAGTGCCACGTAATCGCCAGGCTGCACGCCTGCCTGGCGAAGCGCGCCCGCGATAGTGCGCACCGCCACATCGAGCTCGGCATAGGTCCAGCGGGCGGAGTCCGTGATCAGCGCCGTGCGCGCACGTAAGGCCGGGTCCTGCCACACGGACTTCCAGGTTTGAGGCAGGCAGACAATCGCGTTCATGGCTTAAGCTTCCTTGTGTCTTTCGCTTGCTTGGCCGCGCCTCAGCGCAGCGTGACGGCGGCATCGCGCTCGAATGCCTTGTCGGGGTCCAGCGCTGCCAGCGCCGCGCGTTCCGATGCGCTCGGGTAGGGCGTGGGCACGGCGCCGGTCGCATCGAATGAGAAGCCGGTGCGCGCGCGCACCTCTTCCAGGCTGGAATCCGGATGCCACGACTGCAGGGCCAGCTTGTCATCGCGCTTGATGAAAATGGCGATGGGGGTGACCACCCCATGAAAGCCACCCCATGACGTGCGGAAATCCAGCTTGTCGACGAACGTGCGCGTGGAATGTTCGGTGCGCCAGGTGCAGGCACGGCGTGCGGTCGGCAACATCACTGCGCCACCGCCGCCACCGGGCAGCCGAACCTTCGGGCTGTGCCAGTCGCCGATGCAGGAATTGTTGGCGCACCCTTCGCCATCGATCTGGGCGGCGCCCAGGAAGGTGAGGTCCATGCGGCCACGCGTGCACAGATCGTAGAAATCCTCGTTCGAGAAAATCGATGCTGTGTGTGCGGCAAGCTGCGGGTCGGAGCTGGATATCGGAATGGCGTTGGGGCGCGGGTCCACGCCGCCTGCCACGTTGATGTAAATGAAGTCGAAATCGTAGGCTTGCTTGGCCAGCAGGCATGCCAGCATGGGCGGGGTGGAGTTCACGCCGCTGAACGTGATCTCGTTGGGTCGTATGAACCGGGCCAGTCCCATCACCACATGTTCGAATGGCGTAAATACTTCAGACATGCGTGGCCTCCTTGAGCTCGGGCGCTTCTGCCATGTGGGCGTCCAGTGATTGGGTGGTGTCCATGTAGCGTTCTACTGCGGGATAGTCGATGTCGTAGTAGGGTGTGCACGAACCTGGCCAGGCGCTGCCGGCCATGACCGTGAATCCTTCCACCATGAAATAGGGCAGCAGCGTTGCTTCGGGCTGGCCCTCGAACACCGCCGTCTCGACCAGGCGTTCGGCAACGACCAGCACGCTGCCTGCGGCGCGCGACATGATGCGGTCCCAGTGGGCCGTGCCATGGACCCGCGCATTGCCCAGGCGGTCGATTTCGGATACCTGAATCACGGCGAAATCCGGTCTGACAGCCGGGATCAGATACGTGCTTGCGCCGCTGCCGTAGGGATCTTCCTGCAGTTTCCATTCGTTCAGCGCCGGCAGATCGCTGCCATGCAAACCGCCGCATGGCATGAAGGGCACGCCGAACGCGGCGGCACGCAGGCCCGCCGTGAGGCTGGCGCAAGCATGCTCTTCCAACTTCAACTGGCCCTTTTCCACGGCCTTGCGATACCAGGGGGCCAGGCCGAAATTGCCTTCCATGGCCACGATCCCGGCGCGGGCTCGCGATGCCACACCCGCGCGGCACAGGATGTCGATGTCGTACCCAGGAGATTGCTTGATGATTTCCAGATCGCGCCGCGATTGTCGAATCAGCTCGCGCACCAGCGCAAAGGGGCCGCGATGCAGGAAGCTTCCACCCAACGCGACCGAGGCACCGTCAGGAATTTTGGCAGCCAGCGCCGATAGCGATAATTGCTTGTCGGGTTGATTGAAGCCTGATGTCATGGTCTCACTCCAAAAAGCCGCGCTGTCTGATGGCAGCGTCGGCAGCAAACGTCGGCCGATATGGCCTCAAGGGTTCAGGTAGGCCTGGATACGATGCTTCAGGCCAGGTGCCGCGGCAGATCTCACCAGATCGGCCAGGTCGGCATCGGCATCATGCGCATTGAGCACCGCATGCAGCTGGCCCAGCGTGGCGGGGCTCAGCTCACGCGCGCTCGCGGCGGTCTGCAGGCGTACGTCGTCCCATTCGTCGGTGGTTGCCAGCCGGGTCGCGAATCCCATGTTCAGGGCTGCTTCGGCGGAAAACGTGCGTGTGTGCAGCAGCACATCATGGGCCGTCTGGGCGCCGACCAGGGCGGCAAAACGGCGCGTGCCCAGCACCAGACCGAATTTCAGGCCCGGCATGCGAAAGCTGGCGTCAGGCGTGGCCACACGTACACGGCAGGCACCGAACAGATCGACGCCGGCGCCGAAGTTCTTGCCATGCGCCAGCGCCACGGTCAGGGCAGACGAGCTTGCGACCTTTTGCAGCAGTTGCTCCAGGCGTACGAAACGCAGCACGAGGTCGCCCTCGCTTTGCTCGGCATAGCCACCGAAATCGAATCCGGCACTAAAATTTTTCCCCTCGCCCTGAAAGACGATGGCCTGCGAGCCTGCCGCATGCGCACGGTCAACCGCGTCGATCAGCGCCTCGACCAGGTCGGCCGACAGCGCATTCATCTTTTCGGGTCGCTTGAGCACAATGCGGCACAAGCCATCTTGCTGCTCCACGTGTAGGGTCTCGCTCATGCGGAAGCCCTCGCGTCACGCAACGCGCCCAGCACCTCATCGGTGTGTTCACCCAGGGCGGGTGGCCGTCGATGGATGGGCGTGCTCACGCCGCCGATGCGCACCGGTGCGCCGAAGGTCTTGGTCTGCACACCATTGGGTAGATCAATGGGCTGCACCCATTCCATATGCTGAACCTGGGGGTCTACCAGCACCTCGGAATAGCTGTTGATGGGCGCGCACGGCACGCCGCGCTCGCGGAATTTCTGCAGCCAGTTCGCGCCATCGTCCTGCATGAAGATGGCCTCCAGGAATTCACGCAACGCCGTCTGATTCTGGGCGCGCAAGGTGGTCGTGGTGTAGCGCTCGTCGGTGGCCAGTTCTGGGTGACCCACGATCTCGCACACGGATCGCCACAGTGCATTGTTACCCGCAGCCATCCCGAAATAACCATCGCGACATCTGAAGGCCTGGTAGGGGGCGTTGCGGGGGTGGGCCGACCCGAGTTTCTGTGGATCCTTGCCGCTGCCGAAGTATTCGGATGTCTGCAGCGCTGCGATGCCCAGGGTGACGCCCAGCATCGCGACATCCAGATGCGTGCCCTGGCCCGTGCTTTCCGCCACACGCAAGGCAGCCGAGATGGAGGTGGCGGCATACAGCCCCGCCGTGAAGTCGGCCAGCGGAACACCGCATTTCACCGGCGCGCCGCCAGGCTCACCGGTCACGCTCATGATGCCGCTCATGGCCTGAATGGTCAGGTCAAACCCGCCTTCCTGGGCGCGTGGGCCCGTTTGCCCATAGGCCGAGATCGAGCAATAGATCAGGCGGGGGTTGCGGGCGGCCAGCGCCTCATAGCCCAGTCCCAGTCGTGCCATGACGCCTGGACGGTTGTTCTCCAGAAGCACGTCGGCGTCGTCGATCAGTCGCCGGGCGATCTCGACATCACCCGCATCTTTCAGGTTCAGCGTCACCGATCGCTTGTTGCGATTCAGGGAGGCAAAGTTTTCGCTGTACCCCTCGCTCATGGGCGGCCAGGCGCGCAAGGTGTCACCCCCTTCGGGGTGTTCGATCTTGATGACATCGGCGCCCATGTCTGCCAGCAGCATGCCGCAGAACGGACCCGCCGCCACATTGCACACCTCGATGATTCGCACCCCCGCCAATGCTTGCTTGTGATCCATTTTGCCTCGCTGTGTGTTTAGTCCTGATTCTTGCATATCGATTCTCAAAAAAAGTCTTTTGATATCGATCAACGCTTGACCAGAATATCACCGTGTGGGATTCTTGTTAAGCCTAATTTGGGATGCCAATCCTAAATGATAGGAAACTAAAAAAATACGCGCCGCCCAGTCAGCGGCAGATAAAAGCCTTTGGAGACAAGCCATCATGCGCACGTACTTACCGCTGTTCATTGCCGCTGTCATCGGTGTCGGTGCCGTCCCGACCGTGCACGCCGCCGACTGGCCGGACAGGCCCATTCGGATGATCGTGCCCTATCCGCCGGGCGGTGCGACAGACGTCGCCGCGCGCCTGTATGCCCAGCACATGGGCGACTACCTCAAGCAAACGGTCGTGGTGGAGAACAAGGCGGGCGCCGGTGGCGAAGTCGGTGCCGAGGTCGTCGCGCGCGCGCCGGCTGACGGCTACACCG
>JBAZPE010000278.1:0-4444 GCA_041648375.1 Burkholderiaceae bacterium
TTGATTCAGCCATGATGGCCTGGCCATCGATGCCAGCCGCCGACCCACGGTAGGCACGCACAACAAGGTCCTCATCGGGACAGCCCCGGCCTGAACAGCCGGGCGTTGATCTGGCCTGCGTTCAGCACGCGCGCCGACCCGACACCCGGGCGGCTGGATCTCCCAGCGCCCGGCCAGCATGACGCTTATTCCGATGCCATGGTCCCTGACGCCATAGCCGTCAACCTCACCAGTTCACGCACGTGGGAAGACAAGGTGCGCCCCAGGGCCGTTCTGACATCACCCGGTCCCAGATTACCCATCGCCTCGATGAGCCGCAGCAGTTCGGCGGCGCTGAGTACCACCTGCTGCTCTGAAAACCCGCCCTGCGCTTCGGCCACGACGGCGCGAAACTCGATCTGCGGCACGTGTTTACCCTCGACCAGACTGACGGTCGGAATGTGGGGGATCTTCGAGCGTGCGACGCCGATCGCAGGCGATACTTCTTTATCCGATTTAACGATTTTCATTGTTCAGTCTCCTCGTATGGGTGAGACGATCGTATGCCAATCGCGAGCCGGAGTCACGATCGATTTGGCATGATTGCCGCCCGTCGGGCTTCGATCGCACGTGTGCGCCGTACCGACCACACCAGCACCCCCACGAAGATGAGGGACATCAGCACCACGATGGTCGGGCCAGGCGCGCTATCGAGGTACATGCTGCCCCAGATGCCGCCGACCGCCGAAAACACGGCAACCCCTACTGCGGCACACAGCATCTTGCCGAAGCTGCGCGTGATCAACAGCGCAATCGCACCGGGCGCAATCAGCATGGCGATGGCGAGGATGATGCCCACCGCTTTCAAGGCGCCCACAATGGCCAGGGAGATCAATGTCAGCAAACCGTAATGCAGCAGACGAACGGGCAGTCCCACCGTGCGTGCCTGGACAGGATCGAAGGCATGCAGCAGCAGATCGCGCCATTTCAGACCAACGGCCAGCACCACCACCAAGGCAATCGCACCCGTTTCGGCGATATCGAACCAGCCAACCCCCAGCATGTCGCCGAAGAGGATGTGGTCAAGATGGACTTCGCTGCGAATGCCGGTGTAGAGCACCAGCCCCAGACCGAACATGCCAGCAAACACCACCCCCATGACGGTGTCCTGCTTGATGCGACTGTTTTCCTTCAGATAACCCACCGCGAGTGCGCAACTCATGCCGGCGGCGAACGCGCCCACGGCGAACGGCAGACCCGCCATATAGGCGAGCACCACGCCGGGAAAAACCGCATGTGAGATCGCATCCCCCATCAATGCCCACCCTTTGACCACGAGAAAGCACGACAGCAGCGCCGTCGGGATGGCCACCAGGATGGAAATGAGCAAGGCCTGCCGCATGAAATCGAATTGCAGGGGCAACAACAGCGTGTCCATGAGGAAAGTCATGACGCAACCCCTGCGGCATCGACGGACTGTGCGGCCCGACGACGCGCTGCCAGCACGCCATGCTTGGGTGCCAGCACAAAAGCGGTCAGAAATATCAGGGTTTGCAGGACAACGATAATGCCGCCAGTTGCACCATCCAGAAAGTAGCTGGCATAGGCACCGACGATACTGGTGCCGGCACCGATGGCCACGCTCAGCGCCAGCAGCCTGGGAAATCGGTCGGTCAGGAGATAAGCAGTCGCGCCCGGCGTCACCACCATGGCCACCACCAGAAAGGCCCCCACCGTCTGCATGGCGGCTACCGTGCATGCCGATAGCAAGGTGAAGAACAGAACCTTCAACAGGGTGGTATTTAAGCCAATGGAGCGCGCGTGGCTTTCATCGAAAAACGTGACCATCAGATCGCGCCACTTCAGCAACAGCAGGGTCAGCGAGATAACGCCGATCAGGGCGAGCTGCAGAGTATCGGCGGGTGTGATGGCCAGGATGTTGCCCAGCACGATGGTCTGGATGTTCACCGAGGTGGGCGAGAGCGACACCATGAATAGCCCCAGGCCGAAAAACGCCGAGAACACCAGGCCGATGATGGCATCCTCCTTCAGCCGAGTGCGCTGGTTCAGCAGCAGCATCGCGCCGGCGGCAAGCCCACCAGAAAAAAACGCACCCAGCGAGAACGGCAAGCCCAGCATATAGGCACCGGCGACACCCGGCACGATGGAATGCGATAGCGCATCGCCGATCAGCGACCACCCCTTAAGCATCAGATAGCACGAGAGAAAGGCGCACACACCGCCGACCAGTGCCGACACCCACATGGCATTGACCATGTACCCGTAGTTGAACGGTTCAAGCAGGATGTCCATTATTTTGAACCGCCCCACCCGTTGGCACCTGCGCCGTCAGCGTCAGGTTGCCCCCGGTCGCGTATCGCTGACTTGCCGCCATAGATCACCAGAGGACGCTCGTCATCGGTGATGATGCCCACCGTACCCGGGCGCTCGTCGGTAGCACTGTGATGCAGATCGAAATGCCGCAGCACCCCGCCGAAGGTGCGCTCCAGGTTCTCGCGGGTAAAGATGTCGTGGGTCTCGCCATACGCCAGCACCGTTCGGTTGATCAGCACCGTGCGATCGCAGAACTCGGGAACGCTGCCCAGGTTGTGGGTCGACACCAGCATCACCCTGCCCTCGTCACGCAGGCCATCCAGCAGCTTGATGATGGCGTCCTCGGTCTTGACGTCTACCCCGGTGAACGGCTCATCGAGCAGAATCACACGGCCATCCTGGGCCAGCGCGCGCGCAAGGAAAATGCGTTTTTTCTGGCCTCCCGATAACTCGCCGATCTGACGGTGGCGAAACTCGACCATGCCCACGCGCTCCAGTGCCTGATCTACCGCGTGCCGATCGGCCGCCTTGGGATGACGCAGAAAGTTCATGTGGCCATAGCGCCCCATCATGACCACATCTTCGACCAGCACCGGAAAATTCCAGTCCACGTCTTCACTTTGCGGCACGTAGGCGATCAGGTTGCGTTTGATGGCGGCCGGCACCGGCATGCCCAGCACCGAAATCGACCCGTGGGCAAGTCGCACGAAGCCCATGATGGCCTTGAATAGCGTGGACTTGCCACTGCCATTGACCCCGACCAGCGCAGTGATGGTGCCTGTCGGTATGTGGAAGGTGGCATCGTTCAAGCCCGTGTGCCCATTGCGGTAGGTCACCGTGGCCTGCGTGACGGAAAGACCGCTGGCAGCGGATGACGGACGGGCGTCGGAGGGCAGACTGGCGTTCATGGTTGGCTCAACCCGGTGGCGATGGTTTCAGAGGTCACGCGCAAGAGGTCGATATAGGTCGGCACCGGGCCATCGGCTGCGCTGAGCGAGTCGACATACAGCACACCGCCATAGCGGGCACCGGTTTCGCGTGCGACCTGCTGTGCCGGGGAGGCAGAGACCGTGCTCTCGCTGAATACGGCAGGAATGCGATTGGCCCGCACGGCATCGATGACGCGGCGAACCTGTTGCGGGGTGCCTTGCTGGTCGGCATTGATCGGCCAGAGGTAAAGCTCTTTCAGATTGAAATCGCGCGCCAGATAGCTGAAGGCGCCTTCGCTGGTCACCAGCCAGCGCCGATCGGCGGGAATGGTCTTGAGTCGAGCACGCACGGGCTCGATGGCAGCATCGATCTTCAGCTTGTAGGCCTGGGCGTTATCTCGATAGGTTTGTGCATGCTCTGGGTCATGCTTGATGAGGGCGTCGCGGATGTTGTCGACGTAGATCAGCGCAGCGGAGGGGGACATCCAGGCATGCGGATTGGGTTTACCGGTATAGGGCCCTTCCGCAATGCCCATGGGCACCACGCCATCGGACACCACCACACTGGGCACCTGGTTCATGCGACGAAAGAAGCGTTCGAACCACAACTCCAGTCCCAGCCCGTTCCAGAGGATCAGCTGCGCGTCGCGCGCCTTGAGAATATCGCCCGGGGTTGGCTGGTATTCGTGAATTTCTGCACCGGGCTTGGTGATCGACACCACCTCGGCAGCATCACCCGCGACCTGCGAGGCCATATCCGCAATCACGGTGAAGGTGGTGACCACCTTGAATTTTTCTGCACCCCAGGCTGGCGCCCAGGCCGTGGCTGCCGCCAGTGCAACCGCATGTACAAGCAGACAACGCCTGCCCTTATGACTAACCATTTTCGCTCCGACGCCAAGTTGGAATACAGAAATCAGGTGCCGCGATTGCAATATAGCATTGGCTATACTCTAGTGCACGAACTATACATTCGTGATGAGTGATCTAGTAACATGCACGCCTCAAAGGCTGAATATCGGCTGGTGTTTGGCCCCCTGGAGTTTTTGATGGCAAAAAGCATGCCCTGTAGCAGTCCACGCAAATCCGATCTGATGGAAGCATCCGTACAAGGCGAGAATTTCCGCCAGGTACGCAACGCCCGTCGTCAGGAGCGTGTGGAAGACTATGTGGAGTTGATTTCCGACCTGTTGCGCGATTGC
>JBAZPE010000279.1:0-4431 GCA_041648375.1 Burkholderiaceae bacterium
CCCACCGAAGATATTTATATCTCGGCCCCCGTGGTCGAATATATCGGACGTCGCAACCCTGTTCTGGTCGATGATGGCCACTGCATTCACGATCACCTTCACTGCCTGTCCACGCCGGGACACACGGCGGGCCACATGTCCATGCACTTCATCGACGACCATGGCATGAACGTCGTGCTGGCGGGCGATTCGATCAAGACCCTGCGTGACCTGAACGATCGACGGGTCGATCTGGAATTCGACCCGGAAAAGCGGTCTGCGGCGACCATTGAAATGCTCGTAGACCGTTTCGACGTGATTGTTCCCGGGCATTCGCCCGAGCTGCGACGAACTGCGCATGGCTGGCGCCAGCAAGGGGTCAATAAAATTGAGCTGGTGATCCGGTAAGGAATTGCCGCTGTGAATGCTGCCCGAAACACATCGCCACCGCCGCCCTACACAGCGGCGGCGGAAAAAAGCTGGCAATCGATCGCGACTCCGCTTAGCGCATTTCTTGCGACAGCCACCGTGCATATGCGGTGACGCGTTCGTCCTCATGCATTTGTCCGATGAGCTGCACGCCCATTGGCATGCCCTCGACAGCCAGCAAGGGAGCAGCGACCGCTGGCGCGCCGATGTAGGACGACACGCAGCTGAACGACACATCACCCGTCGGAAAGGCCGAGCCCTTGGTCGTTTCGAATCGTGGGGCTGGTCCACATGATGCAGGGCTGATCAGTGCATCGCAGTACTTTGCCAAGGCGACCATTCGCTGTCGCGCCAGATCGCGCAAGGCCAAATCCTCGCGAAACGTTTCCAGCGTCACCGTTCGTCCGTTTTCAAGCTGGCGAATGAGGCTGGGGCCGAGCGTACCCGGATGCTGTTCAATCATGTTCTCGAGCGACCAGCGCTGCTCCCAGGAAATCAAACGCAGCATGTTCGCAGTGGCAGTAGCGATGGATTGCTCAAAAAGTTCCAGCAGTTGCAGGTCGGTGCGCCGGATGATTTCAACGCCATGCGCTTGCAACCGCTCGAGCAGGCCTTCAAATGCCTCCCGCGATGCACCGTCCAGCCGGGGCCACCCTTCCGTTTCCAGCACGGCCAATCGTTTTGGAGCCTGCGGCTGCGGTGCCGACATGCCGCCATACAGTCCCGGGTGTCCGGGATCTCCACCGACGCGGGTCACAATCGCCATCGCCGTCGCCCACATGTCCTCGGCACATCCCGCATGAATGCCGATGTGAGATTGACTGTAGCCCAAACGTTCGCCGCGATTAATGCCGCCGAACGTTGGCTTGAGTGCCCAATTTGCATTGAAACTCGCCGGGCGCAGCACCGAACCCACTAACTGTGAACCGATGGCCACAGGTACCATCTTCGCGCCGACTGCTGCGCCGGAGCCACTGGATGATCCTCCTGGCGTACGCTCCGAATCGAAGGCGTTGGTCGTTGGTCCTGGATCGAGAAAACCTAGCGCTGTGGTGACGGTCTTACCCAAAATAATAGCGCCCGCATCGCGCAACGCACGCACCAAGGCACTATCGCGTTTGGGAAACTCGCCGGCATAGGCCGGGCTACCCATTTGGGTGGGCATGTCCTTGGTTTCGATCAAATCCTTGATACCAACGGGCATGCCGTCGATCTGCGACAAAGGCTTGCCCGCTTGGTAGCGCAGATCCGACTCACGTGCCGCAGCGCGTGCACCGTCCTTATTGAGCACTACCCAAGCTTTGACGACGGGCTCGCGCTCCTCAATAGTGTTGAGGCATTCCTCCAGAAACGCGCTGGGAAGTTGCTCCCCCTTGAGAAAGCGCTCGCGTGCCGCGCCGAAAGTGAGAGGCTGGTAAGTATCAGGGTGGTAGGTCATTAGGTGGTCCTGTTTGCGCAAACGTTAATTGCTTTCAATGCCAGCGCTGACAATCAGGTCAGTCCAACGTCTGTGCTCTTTCTTGAAGAACTCATCGAACGCTTCTGGCGAGCTGGTATCAACGGACATTCCCACTCCGTTCAATCTCTCCCGCACATCGGGCATCATCATGACATCGACAAAATCCTTGTTGACCTTGCTGATGATTGCTCTGGGTGTGTTGGCCGGCGCAAACAGCCCGTACCAAGCTTCCAGCTGGAGGGAAGGCAGACCAGCTTCCGCTGTCGTAGGCACATCGGGCAAGCCAGGCAAACGCTGCGCAGAAGCTACGGCAAAAGGTTTGGCGCGGTTTGCCTTGACGTGGTTTTGCACATTGCCCGAGGCAAATTGCACCAGCACGTCGACTTCGCCAGCAATCACTGCCATCGAAGCTTCCAGCGCCCCTTTGTATGGCACATGCAAGAGATCGATCTTGGCTTCTTGCTTGAACATCTCGGTGTAGAGCTGTAGGACGCCGCCAGAACCATTTGACGCGTAGGTCAGCTTGCCGGGCTCTTGGCGCGCTTGCTCAATGAGTTGCTGCAGCGTGTTCGCTTTGATTTTTGGATTCGACAAAATGAGCACCGGCAGGGTGCCGATTTTGCCGACTCCGGAGAAATCCTTGACCACGTCGACTTTGGCGTTCTTGTTGATGGCCGGCAACGAAGCCAATTCGTTGAAAGCCAACAACAGGGTGTAGCCATCGGGTTTTGCCTTTGCGACGTAGTCGGTCCCCACCAGACTGCCGGCACCTGACTTATTCTCCACAATGACGGGTTGGCCCCACATGGCGGATAACTTCGGCGCCATCAGTCGCGCCAGAATGTCTGCCGTACCCCCCGGAGTCGTTGGCACAACGATCGACACGGTTCGTGTCGGATAGCTCGGCTGATCAGCAGCGAATGCTGATTGCCCACCAATCATGAACGACAGCACTGCGCCAGCGTATCGAAACCAACGTACTCGTTTCATGTTCAACCCCTTGTTTTCGTTTTAAAGATGATCAAGTGAAAACGTGCTTAACCTTCTTGCTTTGCGGAAATCTTAGGGAGGGTGCATGATGCTGGTCAATCAACTTATACGCGGCGACGATTTACTTTTTATCAACGGTGAACAATGGATTCGCTTCCTCCCCTGAACGCACTCCGAGTTTTTGAAGTGGTCGGTCGCTTGGAAAGTGTCACGGCAGCAGCGCACGAACTTTGCGTGACACCCGCAGCGGTCAGCCGTCAGATTCATTTGCTGGAAGCGTATCTGGACACCGTGCTTTTTTACCGCCGTCATCGACAAATCACGCTCACCCCGCCCGGACGGGACTATCACCAAAAGATGTCCGGGTATTTGGCCGGCATTCGTCGCGTGACCGGAGATCTGCGCCATGCTTCGCATTCACGCGTGGTCAATCTGCGCGCACCTCACACGATCGCTATGCGATGGCTGCTTCCGCAACTGGCCAGTTTGCATTCGGCACATCCAGAATTAGAAGTGCGCCTGCACACTTCTGCGTCGCCGCCGGATTTCGACAACGAGGACTTGGATGCTGCAGTCGTACTCAATCATGGACAGTATCCAGGCTTGGTCCAGTACAAAATTATGGAGAATGAGATTTCGCCCGTATGTACGCCAAGCATGGCCGCCAGGCTGATCAGCCCGGAGAGTTTGATGGGAGAGACATTGCTGCACACTGACGCGCGGCCCGATGACTGGAAAATGTGGTTCACGCAGGTGGGACAGTCTCTACCGGGCGCAAGTCGCGATATGCGCTTCCAGTCTTCAGCTTTGGCGTACGAAGCTGCTTTGGCTGGCTTCGGCGTGGCCATGGGACAGAAGGCTTTAATCATCCAGGAACTCATCGACGGTCGCCTGGTTGCGCCATTCGAGCAATGGGTCAATTTGAAAGGGCTCACGTATTACTTCGTTTTGTCAAAACGTAGCTACGAAAGTAATTCCCGCCAAGCAGTGGTCTTTCGCCAGTGGATCGAGTCGATTTCGTTGAGCGGCCCGATAGTGTCGACTTGATTACCGGGGAGGCGTCTGCAGGCCACCGATTTTCACGCACCTCCCGCACGAGAATTTGTCCGGACATCCCGACGTTGGCTTCTTCCAGAGACTGCCCTAGATCAAATAGAGGGTCGCCAGTTTGATCTGGTTAGGCGCTGTTTACCGTTAAGGCCTTGTATGAGCGGTAACCCCGAACTCGCAAGCTTTCGGAAAACGTCCAAGGAGGACCTTGTCATTTAAGCAGGCAGAGCGGCTGATAAAATAGTGCTTTACGTTTCTGATCGAGACCCGCCCTCTGGCACAGCGCCTCCCGGTGCAGCCCCCCCGCGTAAAGCGCCGGTGGGTCCGCGCATTGACTCTATGCCTAATTTCCTTATTGCGGCGCTGTACAAGTTCGTACGGCTCGACGACATTCAATCCTTGCGGCAACCGCTACTTGACCTCTGTGAGTCGCACGGAGTCAAGGGCACGCTCCTGCTTGCCCAAGAAGGGATTAATGGCACTATCGCCGGTCCCGAAGACGGCCTACGGGCGGTACTGGCTTA
>JBAZPE010000280.1:0-4420 GCA_041648375.1 Burkholderiaceae bacterium
TTCCACGTCCAGATCGTTGGAGGGTTCATCGAGCAGCAACACGTTGCCCCCGGCGATCAGCGTCTTGGCAATGTGCAGTCGACCACGCTCACCCCCGGACAACTGGCCCACCATCTTGTTCTGGTCGCCACCCTTGAAGTTGAAGCGACCCAGATAGGCGCGCGAGCCCATTTCGAATTTGCCCACAGTCAGAATGTCGGCGCCGTCGGAGATGGCATCGAACACCGTCTTGTTGTCTTCCAGCGAATCACGCGACTGGTCCACGAAGGCGAGCCTGACTGTCTTGCCGATGACCACTTCACCCGAATCGGGCTGCTCGCGACCGGCAATCATGCGGAACAGGGTCGACTTACCCGCCCCGTTGGGGCCGATGATGCCCACGATCGCGCCAGGTGGCACCTTGAAATTGAGATCGTCGATCAGCAGACGATCCCCGTAGGCCTTGGAGACGCCCTTGAACTCGAACACCTCATTGCCCAGACGCTCACCCACCGGAATGAAGATTTCCGACGTCTCGTTGCGCTTCTGGTATTCGTGCGACGACATCTCCTCAAAGCGGGCCAGACGCGCCTTGGCCTTGGCCTGACGCCCCTTGGGATTCTGGCGCACCCACTCCAGTTCCTTCTTGATCGTCTTCTGACGAGCCGATTCGCTGGACTCTTCCTGCTTCAGGCGATCGTCCTTTTGCTCCAGCCACGAGCTGTAATTGCCTTTCCAGGGAATGCCGTGTCCGCGATCCAGTTCGAGAATCCACTCGGCCGCATTGTCCAGGAAGTAACGATCGTGGGTGACGGCCACCACAGTGCCTGGAAACTTGTGCAGGTACTGTTCGAGCCAGTCGACGCTTTCCGCATCCAGGTGGTTGGTCGGCTCGTCCAGCAGCAGCATGTCGGGCTTGGACAGCAACAGGCGGCACAGGGCCACACGACGCTTTTCACCGCCCGACAGGTTGCCGATCGTGGCTTCCCAGGGTGGCAGGCGCAGCGCATCGGCTGCGATGTCCATCTGCAGCGCGATGTCGTCGGACCCGCTGGAGGCCGCAGCCGAGATGATCGCTTCCAGATTGGCCTGCTCGGCGGCCAGCGCATCGAAGTCGGCATCGGGCTCGGCGTAGGCGGCATACACGTCGTCGAGACGCTTGCGGGCCTCGAACACTTCGCCCAGGCCGGCTTCGACGGATTCGCGCACGGTATGCACGGGGTCGAGTTCGGGCTCCTGGGGCAGATAGCCGATCTTGATGCCCGGCATGGGCATGGCCTCGCCCTCGATCTCACGGTCCACGCCGGCCATGATTTTCAACAGGGTAGATTTACCCGATCCGTTCAACCCCAGCACGCCGATCTTGGCGCCAGGAAAGAACGAGAGCGAGATATCACGCAGGATCTGCCGTTTGGGCGGCACGATCTTGCCGACGCGATGCATGGTGTAGACGAATTGGGCCATTTACAGTGCTTGAGTGTCTGGAAAACATCCATTGTAGGCGGGTGCCGGACAGCGCGTAAAATGCAGACCAACCGATACTCGCTGGAAACTGTCATGTCTGCCTCGTCCCGCCCCCCGGAAACACTCGCGCGCTTCTCAGAAAACGAATTGGCCATGCTGGCCAAGACGGCCGACGCCATGAGCGCCTACATGGGCAAACCGGTGCTGGCTGAAGTCGGCGTGTCCGACACCGGGCTGGAATGGGTCACCTTCGGCAGCCCGCTGGATGTGAGCGACGAAGAAGACGAGGCCGCCATCCACGTACAGATGGGCGGCGCGCAGGCGCGCCTGCTGGGCAATCGCGGCGGCCTGTCGCTGACCGACGACGCGGTATACGACTGCCTGTATTTGTGGGCTGTT
This sequence comes from Burkholderiaceae bacterium, assembly GCA_041648375.1. Classification (GTDB taxonomy): domain Bacteria; phylum Pseudomonadota; class Gammaproteobacteria; order Burkholderiales; family Burkholderiaceae_B; genus Schauerella. The sequence continues at coordinate 1,843 of JBAZPE010000280.1, forward strand.
GAAATCGTGGATACGGAAGGCGAGCGCTTCGTAAAGCTGGACCAGGACGGTGAAGAATCGGCGTGGTCGGATACGCTGCAAGATGTGCTGCCGTTCGCGCTGGTCGACGACGCGCCCTCGGCGGCGGTGTTAGCGGGTGAAGATAGCGATGATGAGGACGAGGATGACGAGGATGACGACGAGGACGACCGTATCGATCCGCCGACGATCATCCATCCTGCCTCGCCCCACAGGCATTGAAGCCAGCCCGGGCTGCGGCACGTCTCGGGATCAGCCGTTTTTCTTGACCGTGCGGCACGTCCCGGGATCGGTCGTTCCTCTGACTGTGGGGCATGCACCGAGCCATGCCGCCACGATGCGTAATCCGGCAATCATGCGGGCAGGCAGCCACGACAGCCAAGCGGCATTCATCGAGACCGGCGATCTCGCCGGTCCATCAGCCAGCCCAGCGGTGCCATCATCGCCACGAGCATCCTGGCCCACGGGCGGCTCACCCGATAGCGCTTGAGCAGTGCGTCGTGCCCGGCGCGGCGTGCCGCCAGGCGAAAGCGTGTCAGACGCGCCGCCGCCAGCAGGAATGCCACAGGCGCATACCGAAAGTAATGCAACTGCTGCTCGACCCACGACCAATTCAACAGATACAGGCCGAGTGCGTGACGGCTGGCCGAGGCGTCGCCCGTGCTGAGCGAGACCGGTGTCGCGTGATAGGTGCGCAGCACCTCATTGACGAATCGCGTGCGCAAACCCTGGGCGGCGATCGCCCACCAGACCAGGCTTTCAGGCACGAAACCGGGAACGTCTTCGGGATAGGGGTGCTGACGCAGCACCGATGTGCGCTGGCATCCGAATTTCTCGCCCCGAACGCCGTGCAGAAAGAACATATCGGTGGCCGTGCAGTCCATGACGTCGCGGGGAAAGCGGTCACCCACGATGTGACCATCAGCGCGTGCGCACAGACCGACCACGCCCACATAGGCATCACGGTGCGCCGCCGGGATGTCCTGCCACAATGCCGATAGACGCGTGAGCGTATCGGGTGCCAGCTCATCGTCGTCGTCGAGCACGATGAGCATCTCGCCCCGTGCCAGCCGCACGCCCAGATTGAAAGCTGTTTTCTTGTGCCCGTGCGACTGGCGCACGTATCGCACCGGAAAATCGGCCTGTGCCGCGCACGCTGCCACCACCGTGGCGGTGTCGTCGCTAGACCCGTCGTCCACGACCAGCCACTCGAACAGATCGGCCTGCTGCCGCTGCAGCGACCGGAACGTGCGCCTGATCACCGCTGCACGATTGTGCGTGGGCGTGAACACCGTAAATGCCAGCGTCGCAACCGCAGTATCGACCATGAGCCCACGCTCCAACGTAAAAAAGCCAGCGCGAAGGCTGGCTTTTCAGAATAAGCCGAAAAAGAGTATCGGCCTATCGGTATGCGGCAAGGCGCTGACTCGAGATCAGCCCCCTTGCCTATGCCTGACGATCAGGCACGCTTGATTTTTTCCAGCATCTTGAACACGCCTTTGGGGGCGTTGATGAACAAGCGCTTGAACGACTTGCCCAGGCAACGACGCTCCAGGGTATTGCGACGCACACGTTTGCGTTCAGCCATGACATTCTCCGAGAAGGTAAAACCGGCCAAACACCAAAACCGGCAAAGTAAATAGATAACCCGCAATTCTACATCGATTTACCATCGGAGGCCAGCGTCGCCCGAATCTGCTCAACCAGTGCGGTGGTGTCGCGACGGGCAAAGGCGTCCTTGTCGAACAAATTGCTGCCGATGCCCACCAGGGATGCGCCTGCAGCAAAGTAGTCGCCCATGTTCTGCGCCGTGACACCGCCCGTGGGGCAGAAGACCGTGTCCGGAAATACCGATTTCAGCGATTTCAGATGGCCGGGGCCGCCCGTATCGGCTGGAAACACCTTCACCACGTCCGCGCGCATCCCGGTGGCGATGATGACCTCGCTGGGCGTGAACGCACCCACCAGACACAGCGCGCCCGCCGCATGGGCGAGGTCGACGATATCGGGCACCAGCCCGGGAGACACGAGGAAATCGGCCCCCGCTTTGACCGCATCGCGCGCATGGGTATGGGTCAGCACGGTGCCCACGCCTACGATAATGCTGTCTGCATGTTTGTTGCGCAATTCGACCAGCACATCGAGCACACCGGGCGTGGTCCACGTGAGTTCGATCGTGCGGCAACCCGCCGAAATCGCGACTTCCGCAGCGTAGGCAGCCGTTTCGGCGTCGTTGTAACGCAAGACAGGCACCACACGGGCAGCGAGCAGTGCCTGTAATTTTTCTGCTCCAGCGGATGGGGCAGCGGCGCGCGTGGCGGCAGGTGTGGTCATGGCAGGTATCCTGTTTGCGACAGCGGCACAGTGCCGCCTGGGAAAACAATTATTCCATAGGCGTGCACGATCTCTACCAATTCTGCTTTTTGCCCCCATCTCGGACACTCCCGTCCTTTTGGCTCAGACAGGTTTATGACTTCATCCCAGATTCGCATCACCGGCGCACGACAAAACAACCTCAAAAACCTGGACGTGACATTCAACACCGGCGAGCTGGTCGTCA
>JBAZPE010000281.1:0-4416 GCA_041648375.1 Burkholderiaceae bacterium
GGCCTGTGTTATCCACCCATGACGCACCAGCTTGCCATCGCGCCCGCACGTGAGGGGTGGTCCATTGTTGCGCATGGGGTCGATGGTGGCGAGATGAAGCCGGTCACTCGCAGCGCTGTGGGTCGTTCGCCCGCCACAGGCTTCAGAGCGACCATAGGCGGCTTTCAGTCGGGTGACAGTGGCCTGCAAGGGACCAGCGTTGATCGCCCGTCACAGGGCGCGGGGGCCGTAGTGTCGAGCGGGATGTCGGTCGCCAACGGCATGGGTGGGCGAGCCTTGCCGAACTGGCCTGACGACTCGGCTTCACCTTCCACTGTGGCGTCGGGGCCTGCGGGCTCGGCGAGCGGGGCGATGGGTGGCTTGTTCTCTGCGAGCGATCTGGGGCTGGCCGATGCCATCGGGGGGCTGGGCATATTCAAGATCGCATTGGTGTTTTTCGGATTGGGTGTATTGCTGGCGCTGACGCCCTGCGTGTTGCCGATGGTGCCGATTTTGTCGGCCCTCGTGGTGCGTGACGCAGCCGGTGCGAAAACGTCGCGCATGCGAGGTGTAGCGCTGGCCGCCTGCTACGTGGCGGGTATGTCGTTGGTGTACACCGCGCTGGGTGTCGCAGCAGGGTTAAGCGGCATGGGGTTGGCCGCAGCGCTGCAGAAGCCCTGGGTGCTGTCGGTGTTCGCCCTGGTGCTGGTGGTGCTGGCGCTGGCGACGTTCGGGGCATTCAGTTTTCAGATGCCGGCTGCGCTGCAGTCACGGTTGTCCGCAGCAGCGGCGCGAAGTCCGAGGGGCCGGCTGGGGGGCGCTGCGGTGATGGGCGCGATTTCGGCACTGATCGTGGGCCCGTGTGTGGCTGCACCGCTGGCTGGCGCGTTGCTTTATATCTCGCAGACGGGTGATGTCGTGCTTGGCGCGCTGGCGCTGTTTGCGCTGGCCTGGGGCATGGGCGTGCCTTTGTTGGTGGTGGGGGCGTCGTCCACCGCATGGCTGCCCGCGGCCGGCCCGTGGATGGCGGGGGTGAATCGGCTGTTCGGCATGCTGTTGCTGGCAACTGCGTGGTTTATTCTCGCGCCCGTGTTGCCAATCGGCGTGCAAATGGCAGGATGGGGCTTTTTGCTGATCGTTTCGGCGATGATGCTGTTTTTTGCCGGCGGGCGTCTGGAGGCTGGCGTTGCGCCAGGTACGCTCAGGCTGTTTGCCCGGGGGCTGGGTGTCGTAGTGCTGCTGGCAGGGGCTGCCCAGGTACTGGGCGCCGTCAGTGGGGGGCGGGATCTATTGCGTCCGCTGGGTCATTGGTCGGCGCTGGCCGGCACGAGTGCGTCATCTGGCGGCGTGTCCGGCGCCCCGGGGGCGGGTGCAGGCGGTGGACCGTCCAGCGTGGCCGCAGGCACTGTCGGCGGCATCAACAAGGCAAATTTCAAGCAGGTGAAGTCGGTGCAAGAGCTTGATGCTGCCCTGGCGGCAAGTCGCAAACCCGTCATGCTGGATTTTTACGCGGACTGGTGTGTGTCATGTCACGAGATGGAGCGGTTCACGTTTTCCGACGCGGGTGTAGCGCAGCGTCTGGCAGGCATGACGTTGCTGCAGGCCGATGTGACGGCCAATAACGCCGAGGACCGTGCGTTACTGAAGCGGTTCCGTCTGTTCGGCCCACCTGGCATCATTTTCTTCGATGAGCAGGGCCAGCCGCGCGACAATCCGCGGGTGATCGGATTTCAGAATGCCCGGCGGTTTACCCAGTCGCTGGACGAGGCGCTGGCCGCCGCACGCTAAGTGATGCGCGCAGGCGAGCGAGCTACCGTACCGGCCACACCGCCCGCTCAGGGCGTGCTGAGGCAGCCAGACCATGCACGATCCCCTCGCCTGGCGTGCCACAGCCCCGGCATCGCCATAGCTTCGGCTTGATGCCGGCCTTTACTTGCCGGCGCGCAGCAGCTTTGCCGCGTCGATAGCAAAGTAGGTGAGGATGCCATCGGCACCCGCGCGTTTGAAGGCGAGCAGTGCTTCCATCATGACTTTGTCGTGGTCCAGCCAGCCGTTCTGGCTGGCTGCCTTGATCATCGCGTATTCACCGCTGACTTGATACGCGAAGGTGGGCACGCGGAACGCATCCTTGACCCGGCGCACAACGTCCAGGTAAGGCATGCCTGGCTTGACCATGACCATGTCCGCACCTTCGCGCAGGTCGGCGGCCACTTCACGCAGCGCTTCGTCGATGTTGCCCGGATCCATCTGATAGGCCGATTTCGACGTTTTTCCCAGATTGCTGGCCGATCCCACTGCATCACGGAAAGGCCCGTAGAACGCACTGGCGTATTTGGCCGAGTAGGCCATGATGCGGGTGTGGATGAGGTCTTCGGCCTCAAGCGCCTGGCGAATGGTTCCGATGCGACCGTCCATCATGTCACTGGGTGCAACGATGTCCACTCCACTGCGAGCCTGAAGCAGCGCCTGGCGCACAAGCATCTGCACGGTAGGTTCGTTCAGCACATAGCCCTGATCGTCGATCAAGCCGTCCTGGCCGTGGCTGGTGTAGGGATCGAGCGCGACATCGGTCAGGATACCGAGCTCGGGGAATTCGCGCTTCAGTGCCGACACGACACGGGGAATCAGACCGTCGGGGTTGGTGGCTTCAATGCCGTCCGGTGTTTTAAGCGATGGATCAATGACGGGAAACAGTGCCATCACCGGGATGCCCAGCTCGACGCATTCACGCGCCACGTCCATGAGGGTATCGGGCGAGTAGCGCACAACGCCGGGCAGCGACCCGACGGGCTGTTTCAGGCCCGTGCCCTCTGCCACGAAAACCGGGTAGATCAGGTCGTCGGTCGTGAGCGTATTTTCGCGTACCAGGCGACGGGTGAAGTCATCACGGCGCAGGCGGCGGGGACGCGAGTGGGGAAAATCGGCAGAAATGATTTGAACAGTCATAGGGCAACCTTGGGCGATATCCAGTTTTCGATGGCCGTGCCGGCTTCTTCGAGGCCGATCCGTTCGGTAGCAGAAAAGGGCACGACGTTGAGCGCGCCGATGTCTGCCAGTTCCTTTTTGACGGCGAAGACCGCCAGCTTTCGTTTGCCGAAGGGCAGCTTGTCTGCTTTGGTGAGCAGGGTCAGCACCGGTCGGCCAGAGGGGGCGATGAATTTCACCAGGCGACGGTCGAGATCGGTGACGCCGCGACGAATATCTACCAGCAGCACGATGCCTGCCAGAGAGTCGCGTGTGCGCAGATAGCCGCCCAGAATGTCGGCCCATTTTTCGCGCTCGTTCTTGGCGATGGACGCATAGCCATAGCCCGGCAAATCGACCAGATAGCCCAGCTTCGCCTCGGGATCGAGCGGATCGGGCATGCCGAACATGTTGATCAGTCTGGTGCGACCGGGCGTTTTGCTGGAGAATGCCAGACGTCGCTGGTTGGTCAGCACGTTGATCGCCGAGGATTTGCCCGCGTTGGAGCGGCCCACGAAGCAGACTTCGGGCGCGCCTGGCGCCGGCAGTTGGCTGAGCAGGGCGGCGGAAGTGAAGAAGGAAGCGCGGTGCAGGAGTGACACGGGGGGCCAATTATCAGAGAAAATCAACCCCATTGTATAATCTAGCGTTTGTAAAATATCCCGTTTGAACGACAGGCAGAGGTTTTACATGAAGCGTGTGGTATCCCTGATGTGGGTAGCGAGCTCGAGTTCAGCCGCGATCTCAAGCGCTATACCAGGCGCAATACTGGCCTGTCTGTTGCTTGTGTCAGCGGCCATGGTGCCCGCTTTCGCCGCCGATGCAGTGGCCTTGCCCAAGCCCGATGCGGTCAAGGGTGGCCAACTGTATGAGCAGGGCGATGCCGCCCGTGGCATCATTGCCTGTGCGTCCTGTCATGGCGCCGCCGGCAACAGCGCCATGCCGGCCAATCCCAGCCTGGCTGGCCAGCCGCACGAATATCTCGCCAAGCAGCTGCGCGATTTCAAGATCAAGGAAGGCGCGACCATGCCGGCCCGCATGGGCCCAGGCGGCAATCCGACCATCATGACGGCCAATGTCGCGAACCTCACGGAAGCCGACATGCTGAACATGGCGCTCTACCTCTCCACACAGGCGGTGAAGGAACCTGCTACAGCAGGCTATGCCGACCTCAAGCCTCTGGGTCAGAAGATCTGGCGTGGCGGCCTGCCCGAGCGCAACGTGGCGGCCTGTGCGGCCTGTCACGGCGCACGAGGTGAGGGCATTCCGGGTCAGTATCCCCGGTTGGCGGGCCAGTTCCCAAGTTATATCGAAGAACAACTCAAATTGTTCCGCAGCGGTGACCGCAAGACCAGCGTGCCCATGCACGATCTTGCCGACCGCATGTCGGACGCAGATATTCGTGCCGTGTCCGATTACGCGGCCGGCCTGAGGTAGACAAACCCCGCATGGCCGGGCCCGCAGGGGCCGGGT
>JBAZPE010000282.1:0-4400 GCA_041648375.1 Burkholderiaceae bacterium
GTTGTCGCCAGGGCGAGCCTTGACCGTCACGGCAGTGCCCACCAGGCGGGGAGCGCTCGGACGATGGAAAGGCTTCAACCCCACGGCACCGTAAAGGCGGCCCATGCAGTCGCTGATCTGCGCGCTGCCCACGGTGGCATATTGCGTCATGTGCTCTGGTTCGACCGCAGCAGTGGGCTGGGGCAGAATGCGGAAACCGATTTTGGTCATGTTGGCGTTCTTGAAAGTGAGTCGTCGAAGCCGTATTACAGGCGCACGTGCTGCACTCTCAAAACGATATAAATTCCATGCCGACCAGGAAAATAATTCGTGGCACGCCCACAGTGCATCGGCGCAGACTTCGCGACAGCGTTTTGCACCGTGATGGTGCAGAATTTGCGTGGCGGGCTTGTTTTTATCTGTGTCGGCGGCGCTTATGGCGCGAGTTGGGACGCTCTTGGCCTGCCTCGAAACGGCCTCAGGATTTTCCCTAATACCGTTTCGAAACAGGCTCGCTTAGAACCGGCGTGTGGCACCTCTGCGTGTTGGTCAGTGTCGCGAACGCGTGACGTATTGACCCATGGCTTGATCGCCCATGCAGCCATGACGAATCGATTTAGGGCTCGATGTTCCGAATGACGCGCGCGGGATTGCCCACAGCAACGACATTGGCGGGCACGTCCTTCGTCACCACTGCGCCCGCGCCGATGACACTGTTCTCGCCGATGGTCACGCCCGCGAGAACGATGGCGCCTGCACCCAGCCATACGTTGTCGCCGATCACGATAGGCTGGGCCGCTTCATATTTCTCGCGACGCAGTTCGATATCGACCGGGTGGGTGGGCGTGAGTAACTGCACATTCGGCCCGATCTGGACGTCGGCGCCAATCGTGATGGATGCCACATCCAGTGCGACCAACCCGTAGTTGGCGAAGGTGCGCGCACCGATACTGATGTACTTGCCGTAGTCCACCCGAAAGGGTGGCTTGATGTTGACTCCCTCGCCCAGCGCGCCCACCAGTTCCGCAAGAATGGCCTGCGCCCGGTCGGCATCGAGCATGTAGGTCGCTTCGTAATCACGCGCCAGCAGGTAGGCACGGCGCGAATCGGCAGCCAGTTCCGGGTCGTCGCCAATGTACAGGTCGCCTGCCAGCATTCGAGTTTTCTGGCTGCGGGGATCGTTGCGGGGGTCGGTAGTCATGTAAGCAGTGTATCGCTGTGCGCCGCCCGGATTGTCCTTACCCGGGCACGAGATGCAAACCAGGCTACATCGCTTATCTGTCCAAATGGGGCGCGAAGATGAGGGATTGGTGTACCGCAGCCCCTGCCAGCGAACCGTCTCCGACCGCCAGAGGGACCGAACCGCCTGGTCTCGCGGCATCGCCGCAGGCGTAAACGCCTGGCACGGTGGTCGCTTTCAGCGCATCGGTTCTGATTGTCCTGCCCATCGGCCCCTCCTCGAATGCGCAGCCCAGCAGGGTGGCGAGCGAACCGGCGGAATACGGAGAGGTCATGGCGAAGAGTCCTTCGAAAGTCAGCGTTCGGCCGTCTTTCATGACCACATCCATCGCGTTTTCAATGTGATCCACGAGCCCACGCGCTAGCGTCACGCCGCGCTTGCGCAACGCGTCGAGCTGGAGCTCATCAGGCTCGAACGTGTCGTTAAGCAGCAGAGTCGTCGGTCCCCAGTCGGGCAGCAGTTGCGCCAGATGCATCGCTTGTGCGGAACTGGCCAGCAGCCCGATGCGGCCCTGGTTCAGCTCGTAGCCGTGGCAATAAGGGCAATGAAACACATGTTGGCCCCATCGTTCGGCAAGTCCAGCGACATCGGGCAGGCGGTCAACGACGCCTGTCGCAAGCACCAGCCGCCGGGCGGTTTGCGTTGGCAAGCCGTCGACAGTAATGGCAAAGCCACCCTCGATTTTTTGCGCATGCGTGACGCTCTTTTCATACCAGCTCACTGTCGGATAACGAAGCAACTGCGCACGTCCGATCGCAGCAATCTCAGCGGCTGGGGTGCCGTCCCGTGTCAGAAAGCCATGTGAGTGTTCCGCGTAACGGTTGCGCCGCATGCCGCCATCCACGACCAATACGCGGCGCCGCGCTCGTGCCAGGGGTGTTGCTGCAGCCAACCCTGCGTAGCTGCCCCCGATGACGATCACATCAAATTCCATGGGAAATGCCCTATCAAGTAACGTTATAAGTTGCATGATAGGGCAGCCGTCAATTTCTCGCAACTTCATATGGTGCGAATTGGGAAACTGAGGTAATGTGGGTCGCATGAGACGAGACAGCAAACTTTCAGGCGTGTTGCACGTCCTGCTTCACATGGCCGAAACGAGTCGGCCCATGACGTCCGACGAGCTTGCCACCTTGATGCAGACCAATCCGGTCGTGATTCGACGCATCATGGCGGGCCTGCGCGATCGCGGCTATCTCAACAGTGAGAAGGGGCATGGCGGGGGGTGGACATTGACCTGCGACCTGTCGACATTAACGCTGCGCGATGTCTACGAAGCCCTGGGCTCACCCGAATTGTTTGCCATGGGAAACCGGACAGACGCGCCCGGCTGTCTGGTGGAAGAGGCGGTGAACGCTGCACTGAGCACGGCCTTCGACGAGGCAGAGCAGCAACTCATGCGGCGATTCGGTGAAGTATCCCTGGCGGCGCTCAGCGCGGATTTTCATCAACGCATGAAAGCACAGGGCAGGCGCTACGATCCGACGGCCGCGCACGCTTGAGTCTTCAGCGCGCAGTTTCCAGCTTGACGGTCAGTTCGGGCCGGTAGGGTGCGACATCGATGTCAGGTGCGTGGTCGCGTGCTTCGGCGATGTCGAAGCTACTCTGCATGCGCATCAGCGTTTCCAACTGGATTCCGAACGCTTTTTCAAGGCGGACAGCCATGTCTTGCGAAAGTTTGGAGCGCTGGTTTAAAAAGCTCGATAACGCTGGACGTGTGATACGTAGGATACTTGCCGCCTCTGTGACAGTCAGTCCGAGCGGCTCGATAATTTCGTGTTTGACGAAGCTGCCCGGATGGGCCGGACGAGCCATCTGAATTCCAAGGGATTTAGTCATTCGTTAACCTATCAGTGATAGTCCTCGTAGTTCAGATCAAGAATTTCAATTTCGTTGGCATCGCTGCGGTAGGTCAGACGCCAGTTCTTGTCGACCCAGAGGCTCCAGGTACCTTTACGGTTGCCTGTCAGCACGTGGGCCTTCCAACTTGGAACCGATCGAACCTCTAATGGATTGGCCATAGATTGCAGAAACGAAACCATATTTCGCAGGCGTTCGGCATGCTGCGGGTGGATCTTCGATGCATCATTACGTTCGATGAATAGCCTGAGACCCTTATGTGAGACGCTTCGTATTTTCATGAACTATATAGGCAGAATCGTATTGTGTAAAGCTACGCAATACACCCGGCCTTCTGGTGTTAACGGCTTTGCGATCCTGAATTCTGGCGACGTCGCCTGCTTCAATGGTGATATTGCCTACAACCCTGTCCGTTCATGCAGGTCTCAACCCACCTTGAATCTTTTGAGCCGAAGCGCATTGCCAAGCACGAATACCGACGACAGTGCCATGGCGCCCGCAGCGAATATGGGGGAAAGCAGCCAGCCATTGAAGGGATACAGCACGCCGGCAGCCACGGGGATCAGAGCGGCGTTGTAGGCGAACGCCCAGAACAGGTTCTGGCGGATGTTGCCGATCGTGGCACGAGACAGCGCAATGGCATGAGGCACGCCGTTCAGATCGCCGGACATCAGCACGACGTCTGCCGATTCGATGGCGATGTCGGTACCGGTGCCGATCGCCAGGCCCACATCGGCCTGCGCCAATGCGGGCGCATCGTTGATGCCGTCGCCGACATACGCCAGGCGCCCGTGTTTGGCCTGCAACTGTCGCACGGCCTGCACCTTGCCTTCGGGCAGCACCTCGGCGATGACGTCATCCAGTCCCACCTGCCGGGCGATCGCCTGCGCGGTGTGGCGATTGTCGCCAGTGATCATGACGACCTTCATGCCCAACGCGTGCAGGGCGGCGATGGCTTTCTGGGTGGACGGTTTGATGGGGTCCGCCACCGCAATGATGGCTGCGAGCTTGCCGCCTATTGCGGCATAAAGCGGCGTCTTACCCTGCACGCCCATCTGCGTGGCCTGATCGGCAAAAATGTCCGGATCCAGTCCCAGCACCCGCATGTAGCGATCGGACCCGACTTCCACCCGTACGCCGTCGACAACCGCCCGCACGCCATGTCCGGTTACCGACTCCACCTTTTCGGCCTGCGCAATGACCAGACCGGCGTTCTGCGCAGCCAGAACGATTGCTCTTGCTATGGGATGTTCCGATCTCGCTTCAACCGCCGCGATGCAGGCAAGCACGTCATCACGCGAGACATGCCCGGTCGTGTGCA
>JBAZPE010000283.1:0-4367 GCA_041648375.1 Burkholderiaceae bacterium
GAAGGTGTGACCACCGGGCGAGCAAGCGCAGTCCTGGCCGCCAGCATCTTTCACTATGGCCAGCACACCGTGCGCGAAGCCAAGGCATACATGGCCCAACAGGGCATTGCTGTACGATTGGATCAATGAACACGCCCGATACCCTTCCCGCCTGGCTTGCCGAAGTCGTTTTCGATGACAACGGCCTGATTCCTGCCATCGCCCAGGACGCTCAAACGGGCGACATCCTGATGGTGGCCTGGATGAATCGCGACGCCCTGCACGAAACCGCCAGCACCAGCCGTGCCGTGTACTGGTCACGCTCGCGCAAGCGCCTGTGGCGCAAAGGCGAAGAATCGGGCCATCAGCAGATCGTGCATGAACTTAGGCTGGACTGCGATGGGGACGTCATCCTGATCAAGGTTGAGCAAAAAGGCGGCATCGCTTGTCACACGGGCCGCGCCAGTTGCTTCTACCGCAAGCTCGATGGGCAGGACGACCAGGCACAGTGGCGCGTCACCGATCCCGTACTGAAAGATCCAGAGCTCATCTATAAATGAAACATTCTCCTGCTAACGTGGAAGACGTGCTGGCGCGCGTTGCCGATGTCATCGCTTCGCGCAGCCCGCAGGCGGGTGGCGACCCCAACTCGTCCTACGTCGCGAAATTGCTGGCGCGCGGCCCCGATGCCTTTCTGAAGAAGATTGGTGAAGAGGCTACCGAACTGGTGATGGCGGCCAAGGATGGCGTGCCCGAACGCATCGTCAGTGAAACCGCAGATCTCTGGTTTCATTGCCTGGTGACGCTGGCGCACTTCAACTTGCGTCCGGAAGATGTGCTGGCCGAATTGGCGCGGCGCGAGGGTTTGTCCGGACTGGAAGAGAAGGCAAGTCGCCCCCACGTTGGTTAGAATGGATGCAATTCGCGTCCAACTGTTAATGCAGCACGCACAACCGGTCGGCTTTCGATTTGATACCGACCCTTTGAAGCAATTTTGGAGTCCCTCGCATGGGTAGCTTAAGCATTTGGCATTGGTTGGTTGTTCTGGTCATCGTGGCCCTGATTTTCGGCACCAAAAAGCTGAAGAACATGGGCTCGGATCTTGGTGGCGCCGTCAAGGGCTTCAAGGACGGAATGCGCGAGGCGAATGAAGAACCACGCAAGACCGAATCGGTGACGGCGCAACGTGCCGCCGACGACACGATCGACGTGCCTGCCAAAGAAAAATCCAACTCCTGAATCGAGTAGCGACACGTGTTTGATGTCAGTTTTACGGAACTGATGGTGATCGGTGTGGTTGCGCTGATCGTCATCGGGCCGGAACGTCTTCCCAGGGTCGCCAAGACTGTTGGCCACCTGCTTGGCCGCGCACAGCGTTATGTCAGCGACGTCAAAGGCGATATTCGCCGCGAGATCGAGTTGGACGACCTGCGCAAGTTCAAGAGCGAAATGGATGAGGCAGCGCAGTCGGTACAAACCAGCCTGCGCGATACCGAAACCTCGCTGCGTAGTCACAGCGACCAGTTGCGCAATGTGCTGGACCAGACGGCACAAGATGCCCAGGCCGGGTTGAGTGGAACCTCGCCGGCCACCACCAAAGACGCCATCCCTGGCGCTGCTGTAGCGCCGGCTGTTGCAGCATCCGCGACCACGGGTGCCATCCTCGGCACGGCAACGACGAGTCCGCAGTCCGAAGACGTCGCTGCGGCCGCTGTGCCCGCGCCGTCGCCGACGGCATCGACCGTCACACCTGCTTCTATTGCAGCAGCCCCCTCTGCGCCCCTGGCCAGCCCAATTACCCGCGACCAAGCAAGTGATGTCGTAGAGCGGGAGGCCCCGCTTTCGCTTGCAAGCGCCGCGTTCGGATCGGGCACCACGCAAACAACGACCGATACACCTGCCGCCACCCCGGCGCCGGTGCACAAGCCGGTGGATGATCCCGCCGCGACCGCCCCGACGACCAGGAACACGCCGTGAGCAATACCATCCACAAGGATACTGACGACGCCGAACAAGGCCAGGAAGACAGCTTCATGTCCCACCTGATCGAGTTGCGCAAGCGACTGATGATCGCCGTGGGGTCGGTGATGGCGGTGTTCGTCGTTTTGTTCATCTACCCCAGCCCGTCCTACATGTATGACCTGCTGGCGCAGCCCATGCTGGCGTCACTGCCGCAGGGCACGCGCATGATCGCAACGGGGGTGATCACGCCGTTCATGGTGCCGGTGAAGGTCACGCTCATGGCCGCATTCGTCGTTGCCCTGCCCATCGTGCTCTATCAGGCCTGGGCGTTCGTGGCCCCTGGGCTGTATCGCCACGAAAAACGCCTCGCACTGCCGCTGATCGTCTCCAGCACGCTGCTGTTCATTGCCGGCATGGCGTTTTGCTATTTCGTGGTGTTCCGCACCGTTTTTCATTTCATCGCCGGCTTTGCGCCGCAGTCGATCACGCCCGCACCAGACATCGAAGCCTACGTCAGCTTCGTGATGACCATGTTCATGGCCTTCGGTGTCACCTTCGAGGTGCCTGTGGCGGTCGTGCTGCTCGTGCGTACCGGGCTGGTCAGCCTGGACAAGCTGAAAGCGTCGCGCGGCTATGTCGTCGTGGGCGCATTCGTGATCGCCGCAGTGGTCACCCCGCCCGACGTGGTGAGCCAATTCATGCTGGCTGTGCCCCTGTGCCTGCTGTTCGAAGTGGGACTGCTCTTTGCGCGTGGCATCACGCCCAAACCTCGAAACGAAGAAGAAGAGGCCGAAGAGCGCTCGGTGTCGACACGGGATTAGTCTGATTTTTATGCTTTTGGCGCCATCGTGCGCCAAAAGTCTTGCAAGCGACGCTATCTTATCGATATGACGCTCGCCACCCGCCTCCAATCCCTGATGCGCCGCCGAGGGATCCGCAGCCAGAGTCAGTTGGCCCGGCTGTCCGGTGTGTCGCAAACCTCGATTCACCGCATCCTTTGTGCTGCCCATCGCGGCACGCCCAGCCTGGACGTGCTCTCCCGCCTTGCCCTCGCGCTGGATGCGTCGCCCTCCTGGCTGATGCACGCCGAACTTCCCGACCCGCCTCAACGCCGACTACGCGCCACCCAGGACCCTGACGAACGCGAATGGTGCGAGCTCTATCGGCAACTGCCCGGCAAGGAAAAGCAGGCCGTGCTTGCCCTGGCTCGTTCACTCGGCCGATCGCCCCCGCTGACTAGTGCGAGGGCCGCCTAGGCCTCACCCCCACCCGCACCTCGACCGCAACGCTCTTTCCGCCCCGCAACACATCCAGGGTGGCGGTGTGACCAGGCGGCAGCGCGGCGATCATCGCCAGCATGGCCGTCGTGTCCGCCACACGCACGTTCTCGATCGCCCGCACGATATCACCCACCCGCAGTCCGGCCTGCCCGGCGGGGCCATCGCGCAGCACCCCGGCAATCACCACACCGCGTCGATCCGTGAGCTTGAAGCTGCGTGCCAGCTCCGGCGTCATGTCCTGCGGCTCGATGCCCAGCCAGCCACGCTCCACATGGCCGTTTTTGATGATGGCTGCCATCACCTTCTCTGCAGCCTGAATGGGAATGGCAAAACCGATCCCCATTGCACCGCCTGGCGGCGAATAGATGGCCGTGTTGATCCCCACCAGATCCCCGTGCGCGTCTACCAGTGCGCCCCCGCTGTTGCCAGGATTGATGGCGGCATCCGTCTGGATGAAGTTCTCGTAGGTGTTGATGCCCAGCCGGTTGCGCCCCAGGGCCGACACAATGCCCTGTGTCGTGGTCTGCCCGACGCCAAACGGGTTGCCGATGGCCAGCACCACATCGCCGACGGCCAGCATGCGACCACTGGCCACTGACGCAATGGGCACATTGGGGGTACCCGCGGGCAAACGCAGCACCGCCAGATCGGTATCGGGATCGGCCCCCACCAGCTCGGCCGGAAACGACCGCCCGTCGGCCAGTGCGACCTCGATGGCATCGGCGGCTTCAACCACGTGGTAGTTGGTCAGCACATAGCCTTCACCATGCACAACCACACCGGAGCCCAGGCTGGTGGAGAGTCTGGGCCGCGGCGTCGCTGGATCCAGCCCGAAAAACTTGCGCATCATGGCGTCGTTGGTGGTCAGGTGATCCGGCACGGCCACGCGCTTGGTGGTGTAGACGTTCACCACCGAAGGTGCGGCGCGGCTCACCGCTGCCGAGAAGGAGAAATCAGGGCTGATCGCAACAGGCGCACTGGATACCGGCATCACCGCCGGGATGGCGCCCTGAGGGGTAGGTGTATCGCGACCGTTCGATCCGCCCAGCCGTACCCAGTCGGGACGCAGTGTCGACACGACGAATAGAATAGCTAAAGCGACCGTTACGGCCTGAGAAAAAACGAGCCAGAGTCGGAGCATGTTTA
>JBAZPE010000284.1:0-4355 GCA_041648375.1 Burkholderiaceae bacterium
CCTACATCAAGAGCGGTCACGTGCGGGCGCTGGCCGTGACATCGCTTACGCGCTCGGACACCATGCCGGAGGTGCCCCCTGCCAACGAAACGGTGCCTGGCATGGTGGGTGAACTGGATGTTGCCCTGTATGCCCCCAAGGGCACACCTGACAACATCGTCAGGCAAATGGCAAGCGCCATGGACAGCGTGCTGGCGTCGCCCGAGATGCAGGCCTTCGCCACGGCGCAAGGGGCCACCACACTGCGAATCACGCCCGAGGAACTGCTGGCGCGCACGCACGCCGACATGGCGCGCTGGACACCCATTATCAAAGACGCCGGAATGACGATAGACTGAGCGGCTGGCGCCGGCCCGGCGCCGCACGCGGATATCGGCGATGGAATTAAGACAGTTCAGATATTTTGTGACGGTCGTCGACTCGCGCAGCATCACTCGCGCAGCGCATCATCTACATGTGGTGCAGTCTGCATTGAGCCACCAGATCGCCAATCTCGAAAAGGAACTGGGCGCAGTATTGCTGCTGCGGGGCAAGAACGGCGTCGTGCCGACAGAGGCCGGCCTGTTGATGTATCAGCACGCACAAACGGTCCTCAAGAACGTGGAGGCTGCCAAGCAAGCCATCAGCACGGCGGGCCAGGATGTGCGTGGATCGGTGGCGGTGGGCATTCCCAACAGCACGGCAGGGGTGCTGGCCCTGCCCTTGCTCGAGGCGACCCGCAAGGCGCTTCCCCATGTGCAACTCAGCCTCATCGAAGGGCTGAGCACCCTGCATGCAGAAGGTCTGGCCGCTGGAAAATTCGATCTCGCTATTCTGTTCGATGTGGCCTCCAAGGGAGGATTCGACGCAACGGCCTTGTGCACCGAACGCCTGCATTTCCTATCCGCCGACCCCCGCGCGCTGCGCGACTACGCCGGCTTGCCTGCGATCAGTCTGGAAGAAGTCGGGAAGTGGCCGCTGCTGCTGCCGCCGCTTTCCACCGGGATACGGCTGTTGCTGGACCGCGCATGTGTCAGGGCGAACCTGAGTCTGCAGATCGTGGCCGAGCTCAGCGGCTTGCAGACCATTCGGGGCGCCGTGCAGGCACGGCTGGGCAGCACAGTGATGATGGCGGCGAACGCACAAACGACATCAAAACAGAAACACGTGGTGATGCTGCCCATCAAAAGCCCCGAACTGGAGCGCCGCAGTAGCGTGGTTCACCTGCGGCACGCCTCGCTCACCCCTGCGGCAGCCAGCGTGAAGGCGCTGATCATCGAAACGGTGAACGACCTCATCCAGGCGAATCTCTGGCCAGGCGCGAGATCGTCAGTCGTTTGACTAATTCACCGACAGCCCTGCCTCCTTCACCACGCCTTCCCACTTACGCATCTCGGCACGACGGAAATCGTCCAGTTCCTGGGGCGTCGATCCGATCGGCTCTGCGCCAAAGCCCTTGAGCTTCGCATCGATTTCAGGGTCTTTCAGTACTTCGGCCAATGCCGTTGACACCTTGTTCACAATGGCAGGATCGGTACCGGCGGGGGCAAACACCGCATTCCATTCATAGGATGAGAAGCCAGGCACGCCCGACTCGGCAATCGTGGGCAAGTTCGCAATGGCAGGCGAGCGTTCCGATCCTCCCACGGCAATCGGGCGCAACTTGCCGCTCTGGATATGTGTCCATGACGATCCCAGGCTGGCAAACATGACCGGCACCTGGCCTGCCATCACATCGATCATCGCAGGGCCACCGCCCTTGTAGGCCACATGTTCAAGGTGTGTCTTGGCGAGCATATTGAAAAGCTCGCCCGAAAGATGCTGGGCCGAGCCAGGGCCTGCTGATGCGAAGTAGATAGGCGTGGCCTTATCCTTGCCCGCATCGATCAACGCCTGCACTGAGTCGATGGGTGAAGATGGCGTCACCACCAACACATTAGGCACACGCAACAAAAGCGAGACCGGCGCAAAATCCTTCAACGTATCAAACATCATCTTGCTGTTCAGTGCAGGATTTTGCGAATGATTGGACGCGTCCAGCATCAGCGTGTAGCCATCCGGCTTGGCACGCGCCACCATTGCACCGCCGATCATGCCACCGGCACCCCCACGGTTCTCGATCACGACGGGTTGGCCCAGCTTGGCGCTGAGCTTTGGGCCCAACAGGCGTGCCACGACATCCACCGTGCCACCTGGCGGGTATGTCACGACAATCGTGACTGGGCGAGTCGGATAATCCGCCTGGGCAGGCGCGCTGGTGGCAGCCAACGCTGCGCCGGATAGCAGCGCGGCAACAATGGCGCGGCGTGTGGTGTGCTTGTTCATACGGTCTCCTGGATTTTGAATAGTTTTGCGGGCGTGGCGCCCAGCATCACACTGCGTTCGTTCAGGTCGGCAACCCACTGATCGAGCTGGCTGAAGCAGCTCTCGAAACTGGCCACATCGCGGTGCTCGGTGTGAGGCCAATCACTTCCCCACATCAATCGTGATGAACCAAAGGCGTTGATCAGCAGGCGGGCCAGTGTGAAAGCGCTGGTTCGGTCAGCAGGGTCGGCTGTCATCGCGTTTTCCAGTCCTGCTGAACTACCGGTCTCAGGCTCGGTCTGCTTCCTACCAAAATCACTATCCTGCGCATTGCCTGGTGCGACTGGACGCACGCTGGCAGCGCTGGCATCGTTTCCTCTTTCCAGGTGGGGCTCATTCCGGTAAGCCGCAGACAGCTTGACCCACACGCGGCCCGAGCATGCTTGCGTAAGCAGATAGCGGAATCCCGGGTCGTCTGCACCCAGCGTGGGATCAGGTCGCCCGAAATGATCGACGACGACACGACAGCCGAGATCCAGCAAGGGCGCCACCACCTGCGGCAAATTCCCCGCCTGTGCATGCACTTCCACATGCCAGCCCAGGCCATTGACGTGAGCCAAAAGCGTGCGCCAGGCTGCAGAGGTCAGCGTCGGCAGCTCGCAGCCAAACAGATTCAAACGGATGCCCACGATGCCCACGCGATCCATCTCGCCCAGGTCAACAGCAGAGATGCCGGGCTCAACCACGGCCACCCCACGCAATCGATCTGGTGCTGCACGCAAGGACTGCATCAGAAAGCGGTTGTCGATGCCCAGAAAACTCGGCTGAACCAGCACACCGTGGCTCAGGCCACAGCGATCCAGGTGCGCCAGATAGGCATCGAGCGTGGCGTCGTCATCAGGCGTGTACCGACGGCCAGGCACCATGGGCAGATCACGCCGGAACACATGGGCATGCGTATCGACAGCGATCGTGCAGGATTGCGCGGCGGATGCGAGCGCCATGGGGTGTTGTCTCCGGGGGGCAGCCGGCTCGGATAGCGGCTGACGCGTTATAGGGTTGCTGCTCATTCTAGGCAGGCTAACCAGCGCTTTCTATCCAGCTAAACTGGTTTTGATATATCGTTTTAATATGGAAGCACAACCCCCGAGGAACCGACATGAGCCAAACCCTGAGAATTGATTTCGTCTCCGATATCGCGTGTCCATGGTGTGCGGTGGGCCTGTCGTCCCTGCAACTGGCGCTGGATCGGCTGGATAAGTCGGTAGACGTCGACCTCGTCATGCACCCGTTCGAACTGAATCCCGACATGGGCCCCGAAGGCGAGTCCATCGTCGACTACCTGGGCAGAAAGTACGGACGCACGCCGGCAGAGATCGCGGAAACGCAGGCGATGATCCGGGAACGCGGAGCAAGCGTGGGGTTCACGTTCGGCCCGCGCACGCACGTATACAACACCTTCGATGCGCACCGTTTACTGCACTGGGCCGGGATCGTGGGCAAACAAGTGCCCCTCAAAATGGCGCTGCTGTGCGCCTACCATTCCGATGGAAAAGATCCCAGCAACCACGATGTGTTGGTCGAGGCCGCGGAGTCGGTAGGACTGGACGCCGAAGCAGCGCGTGAGGTGCTGCGCAATGGCGACTACGCCGATGACGTTCGCGCCGAGGAGCAGGAATACATGGGACTGGGTATTCGATCGGTTCCGGCGACCATCTTGAACCGACGTTTGCTGATCAGCGGTGGCCAGCCGGTCGAATCCTTCGAACAGGCCCTACAGCAAGCCCTGGCTTGAATGGAAACCCGTCACCTACGCCACTTTCTTGCCGTGATCGACCACGGCAGCATCAGTGCCGCCTCGGCCTGGCTGGGTATCGCCCAGCCAGCTTTGAGCCAATCCCTGGCACGCATGGAAAAAGACCTGGGGGTAAAGCTCTTTGATCGCTCACGCGCGGGCGCTGTCCCCACACCCGCTGCGCGCGCGATCCTCGAGGATATAAGAATAAGCGTGACGCGCATCGATGCCGCTGCCGAGCGAGCGCGCATCATTGCGCGGGGCCGTGCAGGTCAAC
>JBAZPE010000285.1:0-4348 GCA_041648375.1 Burkholderiaceae bacterium
TGCCCTAAGTGTCGCGGGTCCCGTAACGGGGCCCTCCACCTTGGACGGATCGAATGGTGCGCGGTGGGCTGAAGGGCGCAAGTGACCGCTGAGCAGATTGGCGCGGGGTGCAATGAACTCCGCGATTTTCGGTGCCACTTGTTTTTCAGGCGCTGTCTCGGCGGCGGCAGGCGCGGCGTCCACGGCAGCCATGGCGGCATGGGTGGCGCGTCGATCGATATCTGCGGCCTGGGTCACCGATGTGGTGGCCTGCTCGTGTGCCTGCACGATCTCGTCGGTTGCGATGTGCGTAAAAAGGGCATCGTCCGCAGGGGCACCGGCGGACTTGGCGTCAGTCACCTCGGGCTCCACATCGAAGCGTCGGCGCGTATCGACACTCGGTGCACGATTGGCCTGGGCATGCAGTGAGTTGAGCAGCGGCCAGCGCGATTGCGAATCACGCGCGCCGTTCTGCTTGTTGATCTCTTGATAGTCGGCACCGCTCACGCCGATTTGTTTGAACAGTTTGGAAATATCGTTGGAATCTGTCATTGCCTTCTCCGTACGCCTGCATGCGGGACCACTGTGCGCGATGTCAATGCGGGAAGGGCGTCAATGCTTCGCCAGCCTGAATTCAACCGTGCCGAATGCATCGGGCTCGACAGTCTGCTTGACCCGCAGAATCTCGCTGGAACCCAATTGCGTGAACCACTGCTGATAGGCGCCTTCCAGGAAAGCCGGTGTCCAGGTCTGCATGGCGGCACCAAACGCTGCCACAAGTGGCGAGCAGTGGTGCGTGATCACCAGGGCGGCGTCGACTTCTTCGAGTGTGGTCGTGCCCCAGTCCAGGGCGGTCCATGCGGCATTCATGCTGGTCTGCATGTCCTGGACCGATTCTGCGGCAGCGATGGGGTTCTCGGCAGCGAAGCGAGTGCCGGTTCGGTAAAACAGAAGCCTTAATGCGTCTTGAGGAAGTTGGTCAGCGAGTTCTGCGCCCAATACCCTTAAAAACTCTTGCCACTGACGCGCACATTGGCGCTGTGTCAGATAGTCAACGGTACTGCGATCCATTGTCCCTGCTCCCTCGTTGAAACACGTATACCAATGCTTGCGCGTCGCGACGTATTTCTTGTAACGCGGGACGTTGCAAACCGTAAGGAATGCTAAAGGTATCACAAGGGAAGGCGGGCACTTTCAATTGTTTTGTGCAGTGCGTGCCGATACACAACAAATATTGTTACCGTAGTGAAAGACCGCGCGAGTTGCCGTACGGAAGGGCAATCTTAAGAAATAATTTCAAAGACTTACGAGCGATTTGAGGATTAATTCACCGCACAGGCAGGATGGCGAAGACCGCTCGGTACTTCACATTTCGGGTGCTATGCGGCCACTTGTTTCACCTGAGCGACGCGATGCACTGACATACATCGCCGAGGGAGACGAGATGCCGTCGACGATCTCACGAGCGGAGTGCGCCATGAAAGATGACGACGGGATGGATTGAGGTGGCGCGCTCGCACCACCTGCTCACGCTTGGCCCCTCTTATTCCAGATTCTGGGCCTGCTCTCGCATCTGTTCCACCAGCAGCTTCAAGTCGATGGCGCTGGTGGTCATCGTCAAACTCCCCGCTTTGGAACCCAGGGTATTGGCTTCACGATTCATCTCCTGCAGCAGGAAATCCAGTCGTTTACCCGCGCTGCCAGAGGCCGCCGGCGAGCGCTTTCCGCCCGCACGCGGGGCTTTACCTTCTTTGCCACCGGCCGAGGGTGGGCTGGGAGCGTGGGTCGAGCTTTCCAGAATAATGGCCAGCTCTTCGAAGTGCGAACGCAGGCGCGCAAGTTCCTCTGCCACGTCAATGCGCAGGGCGAAAAGCGTGGTTTCCTGCGAAATGCGTTCCGAGAGCTCGGTGCCGCTGATGTGCGTAAACCCCGCGGGAAACGCGTTGGCAACGGTATCGTGCAGCTTGTGGGCCAGCTTTTCTCGATGTTCTGCCAACATCGCTGGCAGGTGCTGTTCGACCTCGTTGACCGTTACGGCTGCCTGCGCGGCGCAATCGAGCATGACCTGCGCCAGACGCGCGCCTTCCCGGGCCCGCGCTGCCTGTAGTTGGGCCAGCGCCTCACGTGCTGCCGCCAGGCAGGCCTGGCCCCAAGCCTCGCCATCGAACGCATCGGCGTTGCGCTGGCCTGGCCAGTTCATCAGTTCGATCATGCGCGGGGGGGCCAGATCAGGGAGGATGGCGCGCGCTGCCGCGTATTGCTCAGCCAATCTGGCCAGCCACTGCGTATCCAGACCTGCTGCATCCTGACGTTCCTGGCGAACGAAGCTCGCGCGGACTTCCACCTTTCCGCGCGCCAAGGCGCCTGTCAACATCTCGCGCAGCGGCGCCTCGACGTGCCGGAGTTCTTCGGGCAATTTGAAATAAAGATCGAGAAAACGGCTATTGACGCTGCGTATCTCGAGTGCGAGCGTGCCTTGTGCGACATCGGCGCGCGCACTGCCAAAAGCGGTCATGCTGTGAATCATGGGTCAGAATCCTGCCGTGAGGCCGTCGGGGTTGCGGGGGTCGGAGGCGCCGTAGAACCTGCGATCCCGTCGTTCAATGGTTTGCGTGCGGCCCATGACGGGTTTGACCTGGACATCGTGTCCCATGGCGCGCAGCAAGCGAGTGGTGTCAGGGCTGAAGCCTCGTTCCACACGAAGTTCATCGGGCTGGCCCTGATGATGGAATCGTGGTGCGGCGGCGGATTCGGCCGGATTCATGCCGAAATCGACCGCGTTCACAATGGTCTGCAACACAGTGGTGATGATACGCGAGCCGCCTGGTGAGCCCGTCACCATCCACGGCTTGCCCGAGCGGAAAACGATGACAGGCGTCATCGAGCTCAAAGGGCGTTTGCCTGGGGCAATGGCGTTGGCCTGACCACCGACCAGCCCGAATGCGTTGGCCACACCGGGCTTGACCGAGAAGTCGTCCATTTCATTGTTCAGCAGCACACCGGTGCCTTCTGCCACCATGCCAGTGCCGAAGTTCAGATTCAGCGTGTAGGTCGTGCTCACGACATTACCCTGGGCGTCAGCCACCGAGTAATGCGTGGTCTGATCGCTCTCGAAGCGCATCGGATTGCCTGCGCGCACCAGTTCGCTGGGTGTTGCCCGCCGTGCATCGATCGCGCCACCTCGGCGCACCGCATAGTCGCGCGATAGGAGGCCGGCCACCGGGACCGATACGAAATCGGTATCACCCATGTATTGGGCTCGGTCGGCGTAGGCCAGTTTCATGGCTTCGGCCATGATGTGCATGGTTTGTGCGCTGCCAAAGCCATAGTCGGCCAGTGGATAGCGTTCCAGCATGTTCAGCAGTTGAATCAGATGCACGCCGCCCGAGCTTGGCGGTGGCATGGAAACCACCCGGTTGCCCCGGTAGGTGCCCTCGACCGGCAGGCGCTCGATCGCTTGATAGTGGTTCAGGTCATTGACTGTCATCACCCCACCATGGCGCTGAATGTCGCCGGCGATGCGTTCAGCTGTCTCGCCTTCGTAGAAGCCGCGCGCACCTTGTTCGGCAATGCGTGACAGGGTGGCGGCCAGATCTTCCTGACGCAGGATCTCCCCGGCCTGCAGGGGCCGCGGGACTGCCGGGCAAGGCGCAGCGGCGCATTGGGTGGGTGCCTCCTGGGTGAAGAAAATGCGGGTTGTGGCCGGCCAGCGCGAGAGGTGATCGGCTTCACCGGCAAGGGAAGCGGCGAGCGAGGCGGGAACCGGGAATCCCGTGCGAGCAAGTTCGATGGCGGGCGCCATGACCGTTTCGCGCGGCAAGGTGCCATATTTCTCCAGAGCCTTGAGCAGCCCTGCCACCGTCCCCGGCACGCCGACAGCGAGCGTGGAGTAAAGCGAGGCGCCTTTGATTACGTTGCCCTGAGCGTCCAGGTACATGTCGCGGCGGGCCGCTGACGGCGCCATTTCGCGGAAGTCCAGCGCGATGTCGGCGCCCGTCTGGGCATGGTGAATGAGCATGAAGCCGCCGCCGCCGATGTTGCCGGCGTTGGGCAAGGTGACGGCCATCGCAAAACCAACTGCAACCGCTGCATCAATCGCGTTGCCTCCCTGGCGCATGATGTCCACGCCGACGCGGGTGGCCAGTGCGCTTTCACTGGCCACCATGGCATTGAGGGCCTGCACGGGGGTGAAAATCTGGTCGCCGCGATCGTAGCTGGACATCGGCGTGCGGGCCATGTCCGCCGAGGTTGCGGGCACGTTACCCAGCGCAGCCGGCGCACTGGGCGTCGGGTCAGTGGGCGGATCGATGGGGGCAGCGCGGGTGGCAGGGGAGAGACCCAGTGCGCAGATGGCGGCTGCAAGGGCCAG
>JBAZPE010000286.1:0-4334 GCA_041648375.1 Burkholderiaceae bacterium
AAACCAATCCGGTTCGCCTATGCCGGGCGTTCAGCGGCTATGTGCGCGTGCTGTGGCGCGACAAGCTCGGACAGATTTCACTGGCGGTGACCACCCTGTTCTGGGGGGCGGGTGCCACCCTGCAATTGATCGTGATCGAATGGGGCCGCAGCCATCTGGGCTATCGCCTGGATGAAGCGTCGGTGCTGATGGGGGTATCGGCTGTAGGTACCGTGATCGGCTCGATCCTGGCTGGGCGGATCCCCTTGCGCAAGGCCATTTTCGTGTTGCCGCTGGGCGCGGTGATGGGACTGGTGGTGATGGCCATGCCACTGGTCGAGGCGAAATGGAGCGTGTACACGCTGCTGTTGCTGATCGGCGGGCTGGCAGGGTTTTTCGTGGTTCCCATGAATGCCTTGCTGCAGCATCGCGGCCATGTGCTGCTCTCGGCCGGACACTCGATCGCGGTCCAGAACTTCAATGAGCAGTTGAATATTCTGGTGATGGTGGCCATGTACACGATCATGCTCTGGCTGAACATGCCCATCAACGTCATCATCGTCATCTTCGGCTTGCTGGTGTTCTCCATGATGCTGGTGCTCATGCGCTGGAGCCACCTGAACCTGAAGAACAATCCTGGCCTGCTCGATCTGATCGGCCAGGAAGGCCATGGTGAGGCACTGGGCCAGGTCCACACCGAACACGTCGGACGCGACGGCAAGACCGGCGGGAAGTAAGTGCGTCTGCCCGTCGCGTGACCGCGCGGGCAGGCACACCCTTCAGACGTCACGCATCGTTCAGGCGCTGGCGGCCGTGTCCGCCTGCGGATCAGGATCGTGACTGGCCGCCAGCATCAGATCGCGCCAGGCACGTGCCTTTTCCTGAGGACTGCGCAGCAGGTAGGCCGGGTGATAGCTGACCACGAGCGGAATCTTGCGCCCCCGCCCGTCATCAAAAACGTGCACCCGCCCCCGCAAGCTGTTCAGGTTGGCATCCGAACCCAACAGGACTTGCGCCGCGAATCGCCCCACGACCAACAGGCGTTTGGGCTGAACCAGCTGAATCTGTCGCAACAGGAACGGCTTGCATGCCTCGATCTCTTCGGGACGGGGGTTGCGATTGCCGGGCGGACGGCACTTGATGACGTTGGAGATAAAGACGCCTTCGTCTCGGCCCACGCCTACCGCGCGCAGCATCTCGGTCAGCAGCTGACCTGACTTGCCTACGAAGGGCAGTGCCTGCACATCTTCCTGTTCTCCTGGCGCTTCGCCCACGACCATCCATTCGGCATGCTCGGGCCCGGAACCGAATACGGCATGTTGACGCGACGTCGACAACGCACATGCCGTACACGCCTGAACCTGCGGCTGCAGCGTGTGCAGGTCGGCCTGCTCGACGTCGTTCGCATTGCGCGCGACCGGCACAAAGGGCGTGGGGGGCTGGACCGGCTGAGACCGTGCCGTGGTCACCACGCGTGCAGGTTTGTCCGAGGCCACACTCGCAGCTGCGGCAGGATCCGGGGTCGGCGAGGCTGCGGTGCCGACAGCGTCATTGGCTCGCCTGGCGGGCGCATCCGTAGCAGCATCCTCTGCCGGGGCGCGTGCCGGTGGCGAGCCAGTCTGAGGCATCGAGGCAGGCACGCCCTTGCTGGCGGGCGGGCGTGTCGTCATCCCATCCACGATTGACGGGCGTGCCGTCACTGACACATGCGTTGGCAACTCGGGTGCCGGGGCCCGATCAGCAACTGGCAGCGCGGGCAAAAGTGCTTTGGGCAGGCCGATTTCGCGCAACCACGCCGCCTGCAGCGCGTTGATGCGCACCGGCTGAGGCACGCGTGCGGCGCCCGCGATTGCGGCAGGGTGTCCTGCGTCAGACATAGGGGGCGTTGTCCAGTGCAATATCTTTTTTCATGACGAAAGCGTCCTCACGTGCACCGTAGGGTGCAGGGTAATAATTTCGACGCACGCCGATCTGGGTGAAGCCATGTTTAGCATAGAAGGCGAGCGCACTCTCGTTGGAGGGCCGCACTTCGAGCAACAGGCCAGGCACGTGGAAGGCGCGCGCGCGCGCCTCGCACCAGCGCAGCAGGACGGTGCCCAGACCACGCCGATGCTGGGATCGTCGCACCGCTATGACCAGTAAATGCATGACGTCAGGCGCAGCCATCAACAGGCAGAACCCCAGCAACTCACCATCGTTGCCGCGCAGCACCCAGGCGTCATAGCCCGCTTTCAGGGCGTCGGTGAAGTGACCCGCCGTCCAGGGAAAAGCCTGCACCTGACGCTCGAGTTCGGCGACCTCCATGATATCGGCCTGCTGCATGGCAATCGGTGTCACGCCAGGCCTCCGGACTCACCATGGCTTGCGGCTTTCGGGTTGCCACCCAGCCCGCCTGCCCGCTCGGCCGTCGTGTAGGCCACTTTGTCGCGCACATATAGCGGTTGCGCATCGGCCGCATCGATCGTGTGCCCCAGAGCCAGCGCCTGCAGGCCCAGCCGTGCCACCGCCTCGGCCCGCGGCCGATCGGACGCATCGCGCGCCCAAGTGTCGGGCGGTGTGACGCGGTCGGCATGGACCGTCCACGCATCGCCGGCGAGGACATACGCACACGGTTGCGCGGGGTAGCCCTGCGCCTGCAGCACCGGCAGCGCCTGGCCAGCGGCATCTGCCAGCCAGGCACCCAGATCGTCTGCGGCAATCAGGATGGGCGCCTGCACCACAATGGGTGCAGGCGCATCGGCTGCGCGTGGCAACAGCAGGAACACGGCGGCATAGGCTTCACCCATGCGCGCGTCCATGGCCACGGCCGCCACCGCGGGGTGAGCACCCCGCAACACATCGTGGGCAACGGCCTGCAACGAACCCACTGGCACCAGGGGACGCCCCAATGCCAATGCCATGCCCTGGGCCACACCGCAGGCCACACGCAGCCCCGTGAACCCGCCAGGCCCCTGGCCGAACGCCACGGCGTGCAGATCGGCGGGCGTGAGCCCAGCCCGCGCAAGCAGGGCCGAGACCATGGGAAGCAGGCGCTCGGCGTGTTCCTGCGTGCCATCGTGGTGGTCCGACAGCACGTGCGCATCGGCCGGTTCGCCTTGCACCAGCGCCACGCCACAGCGGGTACCGGAAGTCTCCAGGGCTAAAAGAATATGGCTCATGAAAGATAGAACTCCTAGAGCTTCGATTGTACGGAAAAGCAGCGTGTTCACGCAGGCGTGGGGGCCCGAACATTGCAGGTCGCAACAGGGGAAAACAGCAAGATGTAATATCTTGTGAATAGCCACTATCCCCCCGGACAAGTCACTGTTACATTTGCCGCCATGAACACACAAAACACCACTCCCACCCGCAAAATCCTTGTCGTAGACGACGATCCGCGTTTGCGTGACCTGCTGCGACGCTACCTGTCGGAACAGGGCTTCAACGTATTCGTGTCGGAAGATGCCAAGGAAATGGGCAAGCTCTGGCAACGTGAGCATTTCGACCTGCTTGTGCTCGATCTGATGCTTCCCGGTGAGGATGGTCTGTCCATCTGCCGCCGGTTGCGTGGCGGACACGACAACACGCCGATCATCATGCTCACGGCAAAGGCCGAGGAAATCGATCGCATCGTCGGTTTGGAAATGGGCGCAGACGACTATCTGTCCAAGCCCTTCAACCCGCGCGAACTGCTGGCCCGGATCAACGCCATTCTGCGCCGTCGCGGCACCGAAGAGCATCCCGGCGCGCCCAGCCAGGAAAACGAATCGATTGCGTTCGGGCCCTATACGCTGAACCTGTCCACACGCACGCTCACGCGTAATGGCGAGCAAGTGCCCATTACGACTGGCGAGTTCTCGGTGCTCAAAGTATTTGCCCGCCATCCCAAGATCCCGCTCTCGCGCGACAAGTTGATGGAATTGGCGCGTGGCCGTGAGTACGAAGCCTTCGATCGAAGCCTGGATGTGCAGATTTCCCGCCTTCGCAAACTGATCGAGCCCAATCCTTCGAAACCCGTGTTCATCCAAACGGTCTGGGGTCTGGGTTATGTATTCGTTCCAGACGGCGGGAGTTGAACAGCCCCTCTCGGCGTGCCGCCCTGGCGCGCCGATCTAGCGCCTGCTTCCAGTGATCGCCCGCCCCAGACTTGGCCTGTTTGGCCGCACCTTTCTGCTTTTGAGCGCCCTGATGCTCGTGAGTCTTGGTGCGTGGCTGCAGGTCTTTTTCAGTATGGAGATGGGCCCGCGTGCCACGCAGATGGCGCAGCGTGTGGTCACTGCGGTGAACATTACCCGCACGGCACTCATCTACGCGCAATCCGACGAGCGCAGTCGCCTGCTGCTCGATCTGGCCACCAACGAAGGCATTCAGGTCTA
>JBAZPE010000287.1:0-4333 GCA_041648375.1 Burkholderiaceae bacterium
GCGAGACGTCGGCATCGGACAGCCCAGCATCAGCCGGTGGCTGTTCGCTTGTCGACCGGCCCTGCGAGGCGCGGGCTTGCCGGGTCTGGAGACCAGCATGCGTGGTGGTGCCGGCGTCGGCGAGCATGCCGGCAGGCGCCGGGGTGTGGAGGAGGCGATTGCGGGTGTCCACCGGCACGACAGCCCCCGCCAGTCGCCGAAACAGCGCCATGTCCTGAGCACTGGCGACCACCGGCTTGACTGCGTGGCTCGTCACCGACCCAACACCCGATCCGGCAGGGCCGGGCGGTGTGCGTGCCGGGGGTGCGGGGCGCGCGGCAGCTTCGCGTGCGAGCCGTTTCAGGTCGGCCAGGCCTGCCTTCTTACTCGACACTCTCCAGCCACCGTTGTGCGTCCAGTGCAGCCATGCAGCCCGTGCCAGCACTGGTGATGGCCTGACGGTAGATATGGTCCTGAACGTCGCCTGCGGCGAAAACGCCCTCTACCGAGGTCATGGTCGCCAGGCCATTCAAGCCGCTGCGCGTCACGATGTAGCCACCACTGATCATCTCCAGCTTGCCTTCGAAAATGCTCGTGTTGGGCTGGTGACCAATGGCGATGAACGCGCCGGTGACTGCGAGTTCCTCGGTCGAATCATCCTGCGTGCTGCGAATGCGCACGCCGTTCACGCCGGTCTTGTCGCCCAGCACCTCATCCAGCGTGGAAAACAGCTTGAGACGCATATTGCCGTTTTCGACCTTCTCCATCATCTTGTCGATCAGAATGGGCTCGGCACGGAATTTGTCGCGACGATGAATGACCGTGACGGTGCGGCAGATGTTCGACAGGTACAGGGCTTCTTCGACCGCGGTATTGCCGCCGCCAACGACCACGACGTCCTGGTTCTTGTAGAAAAATCCGTCGCAGGTTGCGCAACCCGAGACCCCTTTACCCATGAAGGCTTCTTCGGACGGCAGACCCAGGTACTTGGCCGAGGCACCGGTCGAGATGATCAGCGCATCGCAGGTGTAGACCTCGCCGGTATCGCCCTTCAGGGTGAACGGCCGTTTCGACAGATCCACTTCGGCGATATGGTCGAACACGATATCGGTGTTGAAGCGCTCGGCATGCTCGAGAAAACGCTGCATGAGGTCCGGGCCCTGCACGCCGGAAGCATCTGCAGGCCAGTTATCGACGTCGGTGGTGGTCATCAATTGACCACCCTGCGCCAGGCCGGTCACCAGCATGGGCTTCAGATTGGCGCGTGCAGCATAGACCGCCGCCGTGTATCCGGCGGGGCCGGAACCGAGGATCAGGACTTTTGCATGTTTAGGCGTTGTCATAGAAAAAACTCGTAGTGGTATGAGCCAATTATAATGACGTCATGCCGCGTATCCAGACTGCCTCTCCCCGCGCTTCGCGCAACACCCGTAATGGGCCATCCCCCCTGCAACAGCGGCTATCTGCCCTGCTGCGCGAGGCCCGTTGGATTCTGTTCGCCGCGCTTGCCGCCTGGCTCGCGCTGGTGCTCGCCACCTGGCACCCCGGCGACCCGGGCTGGTCTCATTCCACCTCCAACGGCATGCTGCATAACCGCGGAGGCACCCTGGGTGCCTACCTGGCCGATGTGCTGCTTTACCTGTTCGGCTTTTCCGCGTGGTGGTGGGTCATCCTGCTGTTGCATCGCGTGTATGCCGGCTATCGCCGCCTGGCGGTGCACCTGCGCGTGCCCAGCTCCAAAAAAGAGCCTGAAATCCTGCCTCGTGTCCATTGGGAGCAAGGTGTGGGCTTCGGCCTGCTGCTGATCGGGTCGGTAGGCCTGGAAGCGCTACGCCTGTACAGCTGGGGCCAGCATCTGCCCGGTGCCTCCGACGGCGTCAGTGGTTCCGGTGGTGTCACCGGCGGTTTGCTTGCGCAATTGCTGTCCGAAGGCCTGGGCTTCACCGGTGGCACCCTGGCCCTGCTGGTATTCCTGGCGGTTGGCATGAGTCTGTTCTTCTCGTTCTCCTGGCTGCAGCTGGCCGAACGGGTGGGCAGCACCGTGGAACGCGCCATCAATCGGCTACGTCATTCCTATTCCGCGCGTGAAGATCGCAAGGTCGGCCAGGTTGCCAAGGCCGCCCGCACGGAACAGGTTGTGGCCAAGCAGGAAAAACTGGTGCACGAGCAGCCCGTTCGCATCGAGCCTGCCGTCACCACCGTGCAACGCTCCGATCGTGCCGAGAAGGAAAAGCAGCAGACGCTGTTCTCACCGCCCGTGGGCGAGGGCGATCTTCCCGCCATCAGCCTGCTCGATCCGCCTATCGTCAATCAGGAAACGGTTTCGGCCGAGACCATCGAGTTCACCTCGCGTCTGATCGAGAAAAAACTGGCCGACTTCGGCGTGTCGGTGACCGTGATCGCGGCCCAGGCGGGCCCGGTCATTACCCGCTACGAGATCGAACCGGCAACGGGCGTGAAGGGCAGTCAGATCGTCAACCTGGCCAAGGATCTCGCGCGTGCGCTGAGCCTGGTGAGTATTCGTGTGGTCGAGACCATCCCGGGCAAGAACCTGATGGGCCTGGAGCTGCCCAACCCCAAGCGGCAGATGGTCAAGCTTTCTGAAATTCTGGGCTCGCAGACCTACCATGCCAGTCATTCGGTGCTGACGATGGCGCTCGGCAAGGACATCGCGGGCAATCCCGTGGTGGCCGATCTCGGCAAGATGCCGCATGTGCTGGTGGCCGGTACCACGGGTTCCGGCAAATCGGTGGGCATCAATGCCATGATCCTGTCGCTGCTCTATAAGGCGGACGCCTCTCATACCCGCCTTATCCTGATCGATCCCAAGATGCTCGAAATGAGCGTCTACGAAGGCATTCCGCATCTGCTCTCGCCCGTTGTCACCGATATGCGCCAGGCCGCCAACGCATTGAATTGGTGCGTCAACGAAATGGAAAAGCGCTATCGCCTGATGAGCAAGATGGGGGTGCGCAACCTGGCCGGCTACAACACGAAGATTCGTGATGCGATCAAGCGCGAAGAACCGATTCCCAATCCCTTCTCATTGACGCCGGATGCGCCGGAACCTCTGCAGCCACTGCCCATGATCGTGGTGGTGATCGACGAGCTGGCCGACCTGATGATGGTGGTGGGCAAGAAGATCGAAGAGCTGATCGCACGCCTGGCCCAGAAAGCGCGGGCATCGGGCATTCATCTGGTGCTGGCCACGCAACGGCCCAGCGTGGATGTGATCACTGGCCTGATCAAGGCGAACGTGCCGACTCGCATGTCGTTCCAGGTCTCGTCCAAGATCGACTCTCGCACCATTCTTGATCAGATGGGTGCGGAAACGCTGCTGGGTCAGGGGGACATGTTGTACATGCCTCCGGGCACCGGTCTGCCCGTGCGGGTCCACGGCGCTTTCGTGTCCGACGAGGAAGTGCATCGTGTCGTGGAAAGCCTGAAGGCGCAGGGCGAGCCCAATTACGTGGAAGGGCTGCTGGAAGGCGGTATCGAAGGGGAAACGGGCGAGGGCACCAATGGCGTGACTGGTATGGCCGATGCCGAATCCGATCCCATGTACGACCAGGCCTGCGAAGTGGTGCTCAAGCATCGCCGCGCATCGATCTCGCTGGTGCAACGCCATCTGCGCATTGGCTACAACCGGGCCGCTCGCTTGCTGGAGCAGATGGAACAATCCGGCATGGTCTCGGCCATGCAATCGAACGGCAATCGCGAGATTCTCGCACCCTCCAGGGAGGACGCATGACAGGTTTCCTGAAATCCGCCGCATGGGCGCTCACGTTCAGTCTTGCACCCATGTTGGCGCACGCCGCCGACGCAAAGAACCAGCTTCAACAGTTCGTGCGTCAGGTGCAGGCCGCCACGGGTGACTTCACGCAGTCGACGGTGGGCGCACAGGGGCGCACCCAGCCTGCCCAGAGCGGCGTGTTTTCGTTTCAGCGACCGGGCAAGTTCAAATGGGCGGTCAAGCGGCCCTATGAGCAACTTATCGTCTCCGATGGCAAACGCGTCCTGCAGTACGACCCCGATCTGGCACAGGTCACCCAGCGTGATGTGGACCAGGCCATCGGGAGTTCGCCTGCTGCCATTCTTTTCGGCTCGGGTTCGCTTGATCAGGCGTTTAACGTGACCAGCTTGCCCGATCGTGATGGCCTGCAGTGGCTGCGCGCCACCCCCAAGACTGCCGATGCTGGCTTTTCACGCGTCGATCTGGGATTTCGTGGCAATGTGCCCGAGCGTGTAGAGCTGCTGGATTCCTTTGGCCAGACCACCCGGGTGACCTTGTCCAACATGAAGGCCAACCCATCGCTTGCGCCGGCTGAGTTCCAGTTCACGCCGCCAGCAGGTG
>JBAZPE010000288.1:0-4326 GCA_041648375.1 Burkholderiaceae bacterium
GCGGTCTGCAACGACTTTCCAGGCCGTATCCTCGATCGCCTGATCCGGCCTTATTACAACGCCGCGTTGCGCAGACTGGATGAAGGTCTGGCCACCGCGCAGGATATGGATACGACGCTTCGTCTGGGGCTCGGCTATCCCGAGGGGCCGATTGCGCTGTTGACGCGCACAGGGTTGCACCATCACTACGCCGTTACCCAGGCGCTGTACAAGTCGCTTGGGCAGGACGCGTTCGTACCGGCTCGCCGTGCGCAGGTGGCGTGGGCCCGTCACCAACACCACGAGGCCCCCTGATGCGACCACTTACGGGGATCAAGGTCCTTGATTTCAGCACGCTGCTGCCCGGACCGATGTGCACGCTGATGCTGGCTGAGGCAGGCGCCGACGTGATCAAGGTGGAGCGCGAAGCGGGCGACGAAATGCGGCACTATGAGCCTGCCATGGGCGCCGACAGTGTGAATTTCGTGCTGCTCAATCGTGGCAAACGTTCGATGGTGGCCGATTTGAAAACGCCTGCAGGTCGTGCACTGGTCGAGCCGCTGCTGCGCGAGGCCGATGTGCTGGTCGAACAGTTCCGCCCGGGCGTGATGGCTCGCCTGGGACTGGATTTCGACACGGTCAAACAGATTAATCCCCGTCTGATCTATTGCTCGATTACAGGTTACGGGCAAACCGGCCCGCTCGCGCAGACGGCGGCGCACGATCTGAACTATCAGGCACAGACAGGCATGCTGGGATTGTCTGCCGCGCCGGATGGTACGCCGCTGGTGCCGCCCACCCTGACCGCCGATCTGGCCGGTGGGGCATACCCGGCGGTCATCAACATTCTGCTTGCGCTGCGGCAACGTGACATCAGTGGCCAGGGGCACTACCTGGATATCTCGATGGCCGACAACCTCTTTCCCCTGATGTACTGGGCGCTGGGTGCCGGCTGGCACACACAGGCCTGGCCGCGCCCCGCTGGCGAGCTGGTGACGGGTGGCAGCCCGCGCTATGGCGTGTACGGCACGGCCGATGGGCGCTACCTGGCAGCAGCACCTCTGGAAGACAAGTTCTGGCGCAATTTTCTGATGGTGATCGGTCGCACCGATCTTATGGATGTGCAGGACGACGCCCACCTGCGCCATGAAATCGCACGCACGATCAAGGGTGAGTCGCTGTCCACGTGGCGCGCGCGGTTCGAGGGTGTAGATGCCTGCGTCAACGAGGTCGTCAATGTCGCGCAAGCGGTGCGCGACCCGCATTTCCATACGCGTGGTTTGTTCGAGCGAGACGTGCAGATCACGGCTGCTCCTGCGGCGGGCGTGCAGACCGCGATCGTACAGCAGTTGCCCGCGCTGCCGGTGCCGGTGGACAGGGCCTTTCGTGATCCTGGCCTAAGCGTAGCCGCCCCATCCTTGGGGCAGCACAACGAGGCCACCTGGTTGCAGGGATGATGATTTTTGCAGGGAAGAACGGGCGGTGCCAACCGCTCGTATAACAAATCGGGAGGATTGCACACGGTCAGGATATGCCCGTGGCAGTCACGCCCCGCCATACAACGGAGTGGAGACAATGCGCATCAACAAATTGACCTTTTCCACACTTGCCCTGGCTGCCCTGATGGCAGGCCATGCGCATGCACAAACCCCAGCCCCGTTTCGCATCGGGGCCATCGTTGACATGTCCGGCATCTACTCGGCCCATGGCGGGCCGGGCATGGTGACCGCCGTGAACATGGCCGTCGAAGACTACGGCGGCAAGGTACTGGGCCGCAAGATCGAGGTGCTGTCGGCGAACTACCAGAACAAGGTGGACATCACGTCTGCGCGGGCGCGTCAGTGGTATGACCAGGACAACGTCAGCATGATCATCGAGTCCACCGACTCGGCCTCGGCATTGGCCCTGCAGAAGCTCGGGCGTGAAAAAAAGAAGATCACCATTTTTGCGGGCTCAGCCACATCGGCGTTGACCAATGCGGAATGCTCGCCCTATGGCATTCACTATGTCTACGACACCTATGCGCTGTCACGCGGCACAGGTCAGGCCATTACCAAGGGGGGCGGCACCAGTTGGTTCTTCATCACGGCTGACTACGCGTTCGGGCAGAGTCTGGAGAAAGACACCTCTGCCGTAGTCGAGCAGTTTGGTGGAAAAGTTCTGGGACGGGTGCGCGCGCCCCTGGCCACCAGCGACTTTTCGTCGTTTCTGCTGCAGGCACAGGCGTCGGGAGCGAAGGTCATCGGCCTGGCCAATGCGGGCACCGATACGCAGAACTCGGTGCGGCAGGCGTCCGAGTTCGGCATCACGCAAGCCGGGCAGAAACTCGCCACTTTGCTGGTGTTCCTGCACGATATCAAGGGCATGGGCCTGCAGGCGGCGCAAGGCCTGCAGTTCACAGATGGGTTCTATTGGGATAGAACCGATGACACACGCAAGTGGTCGCAGCGCTTCTTCGATCGTCACAAGACCATGCCGTCGATGGTGCAGGCAGGCGCCTATTCAGCCACGATGCATTACCTGAAAGCGTTGGATAAGGCCGGGGTGGACGATGCTGACCAGGTGGCTGCAGTGATGAAAGACATGGAAATCAACGATTTCTTCGCCAGTAAGGGCAAGATCCGCGCGGATGGCCGCATGGTGCACGACATGTATCTGGCCGAAGCGAAAAAGCCTTCCGAGTCCAAAAGCGACTGGGATCTGCTGAAGATCAACGCCACCATTCCGGGCGACCAGGCCTACCGTCCTCTTGCCGAAAGCGTGTGCCCCTTGTTGAAGGGCGGCTGAGCCGCTTTCAGTCTTTCGGCTGATCGATGCGCACGTTCAAAAACACGGGAATGGCCAGCAGGGCAATCCCGCCCAGCACCAGAAAGCCTGCCCCGAAGCCGAAATGCTCGGCCATGTATCCCCCGACTGCAGGGCTCAAGGCCGCGCCCAGGCCCTGCAGCGTCAACACGCCGGCCAGCCCGGCATTGAAATGCCCCGTGCCCTGCATGATGCGAGCGACCACACCCACGGTCGCCACACCCAGCAGGCCGGCACCCACGCCGTCCAGGATCTGCACCGGAATGATGCTCCACAGGGGCGGAAGAAAGGCGGCAATGACGCCGCGTACGGGCAGCACCAGCAACGCGACCAGCACCACCCAGCGATAGCCATGGCGCTGCGCGACACGTGCGGCCAGAATCGCCATGGGGATCATGGTCAGTTGCGCGATGATGATGGCCGCAGACAGCCACAGACCCGTTGATGCACCCTGAGCGCCCAACTGCAGGCCCACCATCGGCAGCATGGCGGCGTTGCCCAGGTGGAAGCACGCCATGGTGAGGGCGAACAGCAACAGTGGACGTTTGCGCAGCAAGGACATGAAACTGTCGTTGCGTTGCGACGGGTCGTTTTGCCCGCGCGCCTGCTGGTGATTGATCGATTTGGCGGGCACGGCCAGCGTTGCTGCAATGGCGCCCATGCTCATAGCAATCTGTGCCATCAGCACACCGCCGATGCCCCAGAGCCAGGCCCCGAGCGCACTGGCTGCCGCGGCGAATACGTTGCCCGCATGGTTGGCAGCCTCATTCAGGCCAAGTTGATGATCGAGCCTTCGCTGGCCCACCACGCCCAGCGTGATGCCGGCAATGGCGGGCGGGATGACCGCACCCGCCAACGGCATGGCGATCTGTGCGATGACGACGGCGGCCATGTCGGTGCGCCACAGCAGCAGCAGGCAGGCAGCGGCCACACAGATCGAGGCCAGTACCATCAGTGCCCGCTTGAAGTGGGTGGCGTCCACCAGGGCGCCGGCAGGGATGGTGGCGAGCATGCCCACCAGACCGCCCAGCGTCATGGCGGTGCCGATGTCGGCGGTGCCCCAGCTGTGCGTCTGCAGGAAGGCGGCCAGATAAGGGCCCAGGCCGTCGCGTACATCGGCCATGAAGAAGTTCACGCCGACCAGGCTGGCGGCCGGAATCGATAGACCAAAAAGCGTCCGCCCCATGGGTAATGGGGCGGATGTGGACGGCTGAACGGGAGGTGTCATTGCGGCGACCTGTTGGGACGGCGAGCGGTGCGCGCAGACACCTGAACTCGTCGATTCGCCACAATATACCCGTGGCAGGCGCCCCGGTTAAGGTTTCTCTGCGGAGCCTGCCTGTCAGTGTTGCGGCGTTGCTACCTCGGTCACGCGCGGCTAGCAGCGGCCAGCGCGTGTTCGTACGCCGCGTTCACCATGCGTTGCAGAACCGACTGGACCGCATTCGCACGCTCGGGCAGATAATCGAACGGCAACGCCTCCTGCATATAGCTCGACTGCGTCATTTCCAGCTGAATGGCGTGCACGTTGCGTTCGGGCTT
>JBAZPE010000289.1:0-4326 GCA_041648375.1 Burkholderiaceae bacterium
ACGCGCTCGGCCAACTCGACCTGGGCGGCCACCATGGCCGTGGTGTCACCCACATAGGCCAGCGTGCCGTCGAAATGGCGGGTCAGGAAGTTGGCTGCGCGGCTGGCGATATTGACGTATTTGCCGATCAGATCGCTGTTGACCCGTGCCACGAAGTCATCCGGGTTGAAATCCAGATCTTCGACATGCGAGTTCAGCTTGGCGGCGATGTAATAGCGCATCCATTCGGCATTCATGCCGATGTCCAGATAGCGCAGCGGCGAGATGCCGGTGCCGCGGCTCTTGGACATCTTCTCGCCACTGACGGTGATGAAACCATGCACGTTGAGCTGATCCGGCGTTTTGCGCCCGGAAAACTTCAGCATGGCGGGCCAGAACAGGGCGTGGAAATAGATGATGTCCTTGCCGATGAAATGGACCTGTTCGGTGGTGCCGGCAGGATCGAGCAGGGCATCGAAATCCAGCCCCTTCACCGCGCAGTACGACTTCAGCGACGCGAGATAGCCGACCGGGGCATCCAGCCAGACATAGAAATACTTGCCCGGTGCATCTGGAATTTCGATCCCGAAATAGGGCGCGTCGCGCGAGATATCCCAATCACCCAGTTTGGCTTCGCCGTCTTCGGCGCCCAGCCATTCGCGCGTCTTGGCAAGCACCTCGGATTGCAGGCGACGCTCGCCGCGCACGTTCGAGCCGGTGGTCCACTCCTGCAGGAAGGCCACGCAGCGCGGGTCGGACAGGTTGAAGAAGAAATGTTCAGAAGTCTTCAGCACCGGCGTGGCGCGGGTGAGTGCGGAGTAGGGCTCGATCAGGTCAGTCGGGGCATACACCGCACCACAGACCTCGCAGGAGTCGCCGTACTGGTCGCGCGCGTGACATTTGGGGCATTCGCCCTTGATGTAACGGTCGGCCAGGAACATGCCCTTGACCGGATCGTAGAACTGTTCGATCTGCTTGCTGGCGATCAGGCCCTGATCACGCAATGCCCGGTAGATGTCGCCCGAGAGCGCCACGTTTTCAGGCGAATGCGTGCTGTGCCAGTGATCGAAGCGGATGCCGAACCCGTTCAGATACTGGGGGCGTTCGGCAGCATAGCGGGCCACCAGCGCTTCGGGGGTGATGCCTTCGGCTTCGGCCTTCAGCATGATGGGCGCGCCGTGGGCGTCGTCTGCACCCACGAAGTGCACGGTGTGCCCCGACATTCGCATGGACCGCACCCAGATATCGGCCTGGATGTATTCCATGATGTGGCCGATGTGGAAAGAGCCGTTGGCATACGGCAGGGCGGTCGTGACGAATAAGGTGCGAGACATTTAATAGCCGGCTTGGTAGTGATGTCGAGCCGACTATTCTAAATGACGCACGTCAGCGGTCGCTACGGGCGAGACGGGTTTGTCCCTGTCCGCGTGTGTTACTCACTGTTTCGAATGGCTTTGCCTGTCAGCGATTCCATCGCAGCGTGTGCCATCCTCAGGATGTGAAGGGCGCCAGGCCTGGCGCCCGACACCATCAAGGCACTTCACGCGCTTCGACGTCGACCACTTCCCGCTGCCCGACCTGGGTGCGGGTGAAGGGGTTGGCTGCGTTCTGGAACGGCGATTGCGTCTGTCCCGCCCGGCGCTGGCTCCAGTAGGCGCGAGCGCCAAAGGGCTTGCCACGCACGCGGGCGACAATATAGAGAACGCCGACGGCAATGGCCGTGGACACCATGAAGAGCAGCGCCATGCCCATGCCGACAAGTGCCAGCACGGCGAGGATGACGGTGCGAAGTAAACGTGTGAGAGTATCAGTCATAACGGTATAGACGGTGCGTTTCGGTGAAGGTTCCGGCGTATCCGCTATCCTTGAGGGTGTGCGAGCGTCGGCGTGATCGATGCGTGTGATGAGATCGATGCGTCATTGGGAATATAGTGACATGAGTTTAAGCATAGAACAAATAAGGCAGGTGCTGGATGCCGTCATCGATCCGGTGACCGGACTTGGCCTGGGGACAGCAGTCAAAGACAGGGATATCAAGATCGACGGCGAACGTGTGTCGCTGCGCGTGATGTTGGGCTATCCGGCAGCCACCAGCGCTCAGGCGCTGGTTGATGACCTCACCAGCGCCTTGCGCCAGGCCGGCGCCGCCTCGCCCGACGTCGAGGTGAGCTGGAAGATTGCATCGCACGCCGTTCAGCGCGGCCTCAAGCCGCTGCCCAACGTCAAGAACGTGATCGCCGTGGCATCGGGCAAGGGCGGTGTGGGCAAAAGCACCACCGCCGCCAACCTGGCGCTTGCGCTGGCGGCCGAAGGGGCACGGGTCGGTATTCTGGACGCCGATATCTACGGCCCGAGCCAGCCGACCATTCTTGGCATCTCGGGCCGCCCGGAAAGCCACGACAACAAGACCATGGAGCCCTTGAAAGGCCACGGTGTGCAGGCAAATTCGATTGGGTTTCTGATCGATGCCGATTCGCCTGCCATCTGGCGTGGCCCGATGGTGACCCAGGCGCTGGAGCAGTTGTTGCGCCAGACCAACTGGGACAATCTGGATTACCTGATTGTCGATATGCCGCCCGGCACCGGTGACATTGCGCTGACGCTGTCGCAGAAAGTGCCGGTTGTGGGCGCCGTGATCGTGACCACGCCCCAGGATCTGGCGCTGCTCGATGCCCGCAAGGGCTTGCGCATGTTCCAGAAAGTAGATGTGCCGATTCTGGGCATCATCGAGAACATGGCGGTTCACGTCTGCTCGCAGTGTGGGCATGCCGAACACATTTTCGGGGAAGGGGGCGGGGCAGATATGGCCCGCCAGTACGATGCGCCGTGGCTGGGTTCGCTGCCACTGGCCATGCAGATCCGCGAGGATGCCGATGCCGGCCGTCCTACCGTGGTGGCCGACCCGCAAGGGCCGGCAGCGCGTGCCTACCGCGACATCGCCCGCCGTCTGGCGGTGCA
The DNA here is from genome assembly GCA_041648375.1 of Burkholderiaceae bacterium. Taxonomy (GTDB): domain Bacteria; phylum Pseudomonadota; class Gammaproteobacteria; order Burkholderiales; family Burkholderiaceae_B; genus Schauerella. Next base: position 2,938 of record JBAZPE010000289.1, read on the forward strand.
GGTCGCGTCCCTGCCTCGCGATACTGCCGGGCTGTTTCCTCCCATCGTGACCAAGTCCTGAGCTATGCAGGGGCTGACGCGTCAATTCTGTTTTGTGGCGATCCTCGCCAGCGGTCAGGCCTTTGCGGCCAAGCCCGAGGTGATCATCGATTCCGGTGGGGTCAATCCGCAGGCGCTGACCGTCATCACCAACTCGGTCAATGTGATTGCCACCCAGGCCGAGGATCAGGACGGTGGTGAAGCCGACCGGCTCAGGCGCCGCGCGCGCGATGCCACCGCTGCGGCGCTGGCCACGCAGGGCTATTTTTCTGCGGTCGTGACGCTGGAGGCAGGAACCGATGTCGGCGGGGAGACCTGGGATATCGTGATCCAGCCGGGCAAGCGCGCCACGATCGGTTCTGTCGATCTGGAGTTCAAGGGACGCATCGCGCGGGCCGAATACGCCCAGCGGGTGGCCGACCTGCGCAAATCCTGGCTGCTGCCCGAGGGTCGCCCCTTCATCAACGCCGACTGGAACAAGGCCAAGGCCTCGTTGCTGGACAGTGTGACCGATCGCGATTTCTACCTGGCCCGCATGGCGTTTTCTGCCGCCGATGTGGACGCCGACGCCGCGCGTGTGGCGCTGCGCGTGCAGATCGACAGCGGCCCGCAGGTGTATCTGGGCGAACTCGAAACCACGGGCCTGCAGCGGGTGCCTCAATCTCTGATCAGCCGCTATATCCGTTATCGCCCTGGTGCACGATTCAACCAGGATCAGCTCGATACCTGGCAGCAGGATCTGCAGGGAACCGCTTTTTTCCGGGGGGCATTTGTGACCGTGCAGCGCCCCGGCGAGGCGGCGTTCACCGCCGACCCGGATGCCGAGGACGATCCCGGTTCGGGGCGCAAGGCGATGCAGGCTGCATCGTTGAAGCAGGATGGCGGGCTGACGGTCGGGACCACCGACCCTACTGCGCCACTGGGTGATCCGCGTGTGGCCTCGGGTACGGATACCCGCGCGCCGCTGCAGGTCGATTCCGACGGCGAAATCACGTTGCCGGTCAATGTTCGCGTGTCCGAGGCGCCGCCCAAGGCGCTGACTGCCGCCATTGGCGTCGATTCGGATGCCGGCTTGCGCGTGGAATCGCAGTACCGCCAGAACGTGGTGTTCGGCGTGCCGCTGACCATGAATACCGGTATCGGGATTGATCGTCTGCGCCAGCGTGCCTATCTGGATTTTCTGCTGCCGCCCACCGAGAAAGGCTACAAGGACAGTATCGGTCTGCTGGCCGATCGATCCGACATCCAGGGTGTTCAGCAGACCCGCTTTGCATTGGGTGCCAACCGCCTGATCGAACGTCAGGGCTCGGGGCGGGTGCAATACGAAACCCGTTACGGTCTGCTGGCGGC
>JBAZPE010000290.1:0-4316 GCA_041648375.1 Burkholderiaceae bacterium
CCAGTACAAAAACATTAATGTGCTTTGCCTTGGCATAACGAGGTTGATCCAGCGGATGTTGCAGACCGAACGACTGCCCATACAGAATGCGCGCAGTCGTCAACTGCAAAGCAAGATCATCTATCAGGTCGGGCTGTTTATTACCATCCCGATCTGTCAGATCCTGAATCGCGTGCCTGCCATGCGAGGTGTAGTGGATCGCAAACTCATCAATACGCAGCGTGTTGTCCAGTTCACTCAGCGCAGGGGATTCAACAGTCACGCAAGCGGCACCGGTCGCCGTCGCACTGTGCGCTGTCGCCACACATCCGCTTATCAACCAAAAACACGTACCTATGAGCCATCCAATCGAAAGAGATCCCACCGTGGCTGCCCCCGCTCATTGCGTCAGTTCGGACACAAGGCGGTGAAGCCCGGTTGAATGTGAGCCTTTGACCAGCACGACATCACCGTCCTTTATCCACTTCGGAAGACTTGATCTCAACGCGTCAGCATCCGCAAACCATTCGCCTTGCAAAGTGCCTGCTTCGACATCGGATGCCAAACGGACCCAAAGATGCTTCATAAGATCACCACAGAACAAAACCCTGTCGGGGCGACACCGGACCAAGCTCGGGCCCAGGTCTTCGTGGTATCGGGGGCCCGCGTCACCCAGTTCAAGCATGTCGCCCAGCACCAATACACGCTGGCTCGGTGGAAACGGGCTGTCGCCCATCGCTTCCAAAGCGGCCGACATAGAAAGCGGATTGGCGTTGTAGGCATCGTCTATTAGCGTCAGTTGGCGACCGAATGCTGTCACCCGGCGCATTGCCCCCCTGCCCGCGACGGGTTCGAACGTGCTGAACCGTGGCAGCGCAGCTTTCCACGGCAGGCCCAGCGCGATCGATATACACAGCACAGCAAGCGCGTTCATGGCCATGTGCTCGCCTCGCACAGTCAGCGGGAACGCGCTGACTTCGCCCGCGTACTTCACCTGCACCTGGCCATCTCGCAGGCCGAGAAGTTGAAGATCAGCATCGGCATGTGTGCCGTAGGTCAGCATTTTCAAATTGCGTCGCCGAGCGGCATCAAAGAAAACGTCGAAGTGCAGGATGTCTCTGAAAACTACTGCGACGCCGTGCGCAGGCATCCCGTCAAAGATTCGCGCTTTTTTTGACGCAATGGTCTGCGTCGTGCCGTGAAAGGACAAGTGAGCGGGCGCAACGTTGGTCACCACGGCGACGTCGGGGCAGGCCAGGTCCGTATTGGTTGCCATCTGTCCGATGGCAAGTTCAGCCACCCAGCAAAACGCATTCTGCGGCATGCTCGCCATATTCCATGCGACACCCACGGGCAGGTTTGCACTGCCCATCGTCGCGCCCACGCTGCCATAGGCACGCAACACATGAGCGGCCATCGCGACGGTCGTGGTCTTGCCCGCGCTACCGGTCACCCCCACCGTGCGCCCAGCGAAGCATTTGCGAGCATGACGGCCAATGTGCAACACCGCCCGCGTGACGTTGGCAACCTGCAAGATGGGGACGCCAGTGCCCTCGAATTCGTGCGCGTCTTCACAGATGATTCCCGCTGCACCCCGACTGGCCAGCGCCTTGACTGCTGGTGGTGGCAGTCCTTTCTGACTCGAACGTCCGCGGGCGATGAGCAGGTGCCCCGGCTGGAAAAACGGGGAGGCCACGCATAACCCTGACGCGTGCCAATCGGGACCGGGTGCAACCACCCACTTCCCGGCGCACGCGCTTGCGACTGCCCCCGCCGTGAGCGCATACGTTTCTTTGCCGTCGCGCGACGTTTCGTCGCCGGACTGACTCACCGCGTTTGTCGTGAGAGCCGCCGAGGCATCCGCTGGGGCAATCGTGGGCCAGTCCGGCAAGGCAAGGCCTGATTGGCTGGACCTGGCAAACGCTGAGAGATGGGACCCGGCGACAGCCGGGAGATTGGACCGGGCAAGGGCTGATGAGTTGAAACCGGAAAGGGCCACGGGCTCCGCTTTATTGGCCAGGCACGGCACAGCACTAACGCCTACAAGGTACTTCCAATACGCCACATAGCCCGACAGATAATGCTCGACGTCGTCGATCCGAACGCGGAATGAGTGATGCCTGATAAAGAAGCCATTCAGGATTCGGCGCGGATTTTTGAAGAACATGGCAAGTTCTGGCCAAAAAAACCCGCTCAGGAGGTAGCGCGCTCTGGCCTCCAATGCCGCATAAAACTTCTCAAGGTCAAACCCGTCCAGCAGATGTTTCGCCTCGGGCGTGCCCTGGATCCGCACAATCATTTTCTGTGCGGCCATCATCAATTCCAGCAGCGTCGGAAATGTCGTGATTCTGTTCAGCACAAAATCCAGATGGTCGCGAACGTTGTTCAAGCCAAATTCGTAGTAGCGGATATCCGGGCGATAGATGGTCAGTTCATTGACGCAGTAGCTCAACCAATGGTCGTGCGCCTCCCAGTGCCGCGCCTGGATGAAGTGTTCGAACGCCTGAACGACAGCCTGCAACCATCGGTCATCCTTGGTCAGACTGTAAAGCCGGATCAGGCCAAAAGCTGCCTCCCCGTCATAGTAAATAATGCGGTGAAGTGCCTTGACCGAAAGGTCAGGATAGTTCAAAACATGAGTGAAGGCGCCACTGGCCGGGTTCTGCATGTGCAGGATACCCACGGCCAACTGTTCGGCCAGCGCCAGATACCGGGTATCGCCTGTGAGCTCCGTATATTTGCTCAGCGCAAGCACGCTCACTGCATTGCCACCGAGCTTTATCTCATTTCCCGTGTCCACCAGAAACGCCGCACATCCGCCATCAGGCAACGCGACACGCTTGATCAATGTACCGGTCAAGAATGCCAGTGCTTGCTTAGCGGCAATTTCTTGGTCAGCATTCCTGGTCAGTTCCCAGCCCTCTAGCAATGCATAGGTCGAACTGGCATGCCGCAAAGCGTTGTAGGTCGGGATGGCCCGGTCGAAGCAGGGAAACCAGCCGTAGTCGTATTGGCCCGTGTCCCTGACCTGTCGTGCAAGATACGCCGTGCTGGCAGCGATGATGTCGTGCACGTAATTGCTGTCCCAGCTCTGAACAACACGGTAGCCTCGATTGCGACCCTCGTGCTCAATAGGATGGACGTCGTTTCCGTCCGTAAATACAGCGCGCGTCTTGAACCGCCAGATGGATGTTTGGGATGCCGTGGGCCATTTCAGCACCGTGCCAAAGCGCTGCGCGCTGTAATGCTGGAGGTTGACGGCGTTGGGTATGGCCACTGCTGATTTATTGTCATAGAGCAAGGCGTGGGCGGCCAGCTCTTGCTCGAGTATGGCGGTGGAGAAATCCGCTGTAAACGACAAACCGAAGCGAAAATAATTCCGTTTGGTGCGCGACAGGAGATCTTGCAATGCCGCCCATGTCATCTTTCGGGCGTCCGAAACAACATCCACGCGCAGCCAAGCAAACGATTGCGACGGACCGGATGCCCATTGAGCCAGCTGCTGCGAGCCGGTAGCCCAAGCTTCCTTGAGGCTCGACCCTGTCGCAATGTGGACACGAGCGCGCACCGAAGGATTGCCGATGCTAAAAAAGATAACGCACTCGGGAGTTTCCGAATTTACTGTTACGGCGGCCTCCTGCTCCAGCGCCTGAGCCAGCGCTGGATAAGCCTTGCCCAAGAGTGCGCTCAACAACATGCATAGCCTCTCACAGTATGTCGTACAAAAAAACCGGGCTCCGCTAAGAGCCCGGTCAGTTTAGCTGACTGAAAGAGTCAGATTAGTACGAAGAAACCGACTGATTGGCCAAGTCATCATCAGCCTGAACCAACGGCGTGTAAGCAACCAAAGTGGAAGTATCCTCTGCAGACCCATCGGCCGACACCGCCAATCCTTGCGCTGCCTCGTCGCCAGCATTCTCTTCTCCGAACGCTGAAACGAATTCGTCGGAAATTTCCACTTCTTCGGTGGATTCGCTTTCTGCAAGCAAGCCTTCCAGACCCGGGCGTTCATCTGCAGAAGAATCATCCAACGCAGGCGCCTCGCTGCTGTCCGATGCCTGCGCAGTGAAGTTTGAATCTTCGTCTGCTGCAAAATCGGTCAGCGGTACGACGTCGTCGTCTGCCCCTTCAACAGACGCAACCTCCGAGGTGTCCGGAACGTCGAGCGTGATCGTCAGGTTTGCTGTCTCAGTCTCCCCGTTAGGCGCAGTGAGCGTGTACGCAAATACGTCCTGCGCTCCGCTTTGACCGTCGAAATTCGGGTTGACGGTGTAGGTGTAGGTGCCATCCGGGAAAATCGTGAGCGTGCCATGCGTACCCTCGATTTCGGTCCCTCC
>JBAZPE010000291.1:0-4316 GCA_041648375.1 Burkholderiaceae bacterium
TATATAATTCATTTATGTTTCGTATATTGGATTGATGATGGGCATCGTAAAAATCTCGGACGTCATGCACGAAAATCTTCGTGTCGCGGGCCATGCGCTCAGCCGGTCCATCAACGCGCAGGCCGAGCACTGGATGCGTGTGGGCATGCTTGCCGAGCTGCATCCCCATCTGAATCACCAGGAAATCAGCCAGCTGCTTATTCAGGCGGAACTTGCTGGTGGACTGGACGTTGCCATGGCTGCATCGGGCCAACTCGGCAAACCCCGTGACGCTTCTTCAGGAAAGCACTGATGCAGGCTGCTGCAAGCTGCTCGTCGCCTGAAGATATAGCGGGTGTTCGGCGAGCCGGTCGGTTGGCGGCCGAGGTACTCGACATGATCGCGCCTCATGTCGTAGACGGCGTAAGCACCGGGACACTCGATCAAATCTGCCATGACCATATCCTGCACGTGCAAGGCGCTCGGCCGGCGAACCTGGGTTACCAGGGATACCCCAAGACCATCCTGACCTCCGTCAATCACGTGGTGTGCCATGGCATACCGTCCTTCGATACGATTCTGGAAAAGGGCGACATCGTCAACATCGATGTCGCCGTGATCGCTGATGGATGGTTTGGGGACACCAGCCGCATGTTCTTCGTGGGAGCGCCCAGCGTGCTGGCACGGCGTCTGGTCGACGCGACGCTTGAAGCGCTACTCGCCGGCATGGGCCAAGTAAGACCTGGCGCGCATTTAGGTGATATTGGTCACGCCATTGGCATGGTCGCGACACGCGAGCACTTCAGCGTCGTGCGGGAATATTGCGGGCATGGCATCGGCAAAATCTATCACGACGAACCGCAGGTGCTGCACTTCGGGCAGCGAGGGCAGGGCGTGCGTATGACGCCCGGCATGGTATTTACGATTGAACCCATGCTCAACGCAGGCAAGCGGCACACCAAACAGCAGGCCGACGGCTGGACCGTAACGACTGCCGATCGGTCACTGTCTGCCCAGTGGGAACATATGGTCATGGTCACGCACGATGGGCACGAGATCCTGACACCATGGCACGCAGACGCGGGAATACATCGGTCGTCCCTGCTGTAGCAGCGCTATGGCGAATGGCAGCGGTGCTCGCTTGCGGTCCTGTCACGGCCAGTGAGCGCGCCGCGAATCACATCACGGTATGGCAAGTGGGTGCGGTTTGCTGCTCCAGCACTGCCAGCCAGGTCATCGCATATTCCCGATTCGTCCCGCACATCTCGGCACTGGGCTGTAACCCCGAGCACACGGCCGGCCGTTCGGGCTGACCGAAAAGCTCACATTGCATTAGCTCGGACAAGTGCGCGCAGCGTTGTCCGGCAGGTTTTCCAGCCGGCATCTTGGGCAGGGGAGTCGAAATCGAAGGCGCGATGCAACACGCACCACACTGCGCGCGGCAGGTCACTGCGCTCATATCCATCCTCTGAGCCAGTAGAGAATGATTGCTGCATATTCCTTGATGATCGAACGACTGGCATCCAAAGCCCGCTCGTTCGGCGTCCAGGGGGACAACGATCCGTCTTCAGGCAGCACAATCTGACGCGGCACTGCCGCTGCCGTCACGTTCATCCCCTGCGTGCGAAACACCGCCATGGCGCGCGGCATATGCACCGCAGAAGTCACGAGCAGAATCGATTTGATATTGTGCCGACGGATCTCCTCTGCGCTCAGAATCGCATTCTCGTACGTGCTGCGGCTGGCATTCTCCAGAATCAGGGCCGACTCAGGCACACCGAGCTGGCGGATCGCTGCGGCCATGCCTCGCGCTTCGCTCACATCGCCCTCCAGCGCGCCACCCGAAAGCAGCACCTTGGGTGCGCGGTGAGCGAGGTACAACTCGGCCGCAGTATCCACGCGGGTCGTGGCGGTCGTCTTATCCAGTGGTTCGAACCAATTCGCCCTTGCGTTCGCCGTGTTGCCTCCCAGCACCACGATGGCGTCTGCCGTGGGCGCATCGGTCGGCGCCGGCAGCGGATAGTAATTCTCCAGCTTGCCGCCTAGCCAAAGCGATGTGATTGGCAACGACCACGCCAGCAGCCAGGCCGCACCCACCAGGGCGATGGTCGCGCCCGTTTTCCGCCAGCGCAACAGCCCCAATACCAGTCCAATGACCAGGAAAGTCAGGCACAGGTTCAGCGGAACAATCAGATTGGTGAGAAACAGCGTCGTTGGCATGGCAGTAGAAATTAAATCAATTGTCAGATTGCAGCGTGAATTGCACGCACTGCAGCACCGCATCGAGCTCAGGCCAGGCATTATCTTCACCCAGGCAGATCGCATGCGACGACCAAGGCCCCGTGCGTGCGGCCGACGTGACGCCGAACAGCGTGATCTGCCTGGCCCCTGCGGCAGCGGCAAGGTGCGATACGCCAGAATCATTGCATATCACCAGCCGGGCATGTCGCGTCAGTGCCGCGAAAGCACCCAGGTCCATCGGTGCCAGCGCCTCGGCCTGCGGGGCATTGGCGCGCGCCTGCGACAGCTCGGCCGCCGGCACACAGTACACCACGCGATGTCCCGCTTCGATCAGTGCCTGCGTGAGCTCAGCATAATGGGGCCACACCTTCACCCGCCCCTTGTGCAATCCTGTTGCGGTGGGGGCGATCAATATAAACGATTGATCGCTCAGGCCGTGCTGCACCATCGCAGCCTGTGCATCCAGGGTATGGCCCACCGTGATCGGCAAATCCAGCGCCTTCGGCGCAGCGGGCGGCAAAGGGGGTTCGTTCCAGGCAGCCTGCGCCAATGTCGCCAGGCGGTACCAGGCCTGCACCGCGTGTAACGGTTCGGTGGGCTTGGTAAACGGCCATGCCAGTAGCGCGCTCCGTCCATCATCACGCCAACCGGCAGCGCGCACCCCCGCCAGCCGGAAAACCGCCGCACTGGACAAGGAGTCTGGCAGCAACAGCCCACGCGCGGGCATGCCCTGGGCACGGCGGTGGGCGGCTACGGTGGCGCGGTCAGTCAGAAATTTGCCCGAAAGTGCGATGAACCCGGCGGCCGGTACCCCGGCCAGCAGGTCTTTGGCCCAGGGCCTGGCGCAGATATAGACCTTGCGCCCTGGTGCGCACAGTGCGTGCAGGACCGGCAGGGCCATGCACACGTCTCCGATCCAGTTTGGCAGTCTGATATAGAGGGCGTAGGTAGGGGCAGACATGTCGACTCGTTCGTTCATCGGCGGGTTACGGCAAGCGCCGACGCGCTACAGAATACCAAACTGGATCACCTGCCAGAGGCGCAACGGTACAATTCCTTCCGAGTTTCCTGGATAACCGAGCGAGTCCTTCATTGAATAGCGCCACACGTAACGCCGCGGCAACCTCCGACCCCGTCCGAAACGACCTCTGGGGCAGGGTCTATGCCCGCGTCGGTTCCTATTGGAAGGGCCTGGTGCTGGCCGTCATCCTGATGGCGGGCGCAGCGGCCACCCAACCCACGCTGGCTGTCATGATGAAGCCGCTGCTGGACGATGGCTTCGCCGGCGCCAAGCCTCATTACGTCTGGCTCATCCCGCTGGCCGTAGTCGGGCTGATCACCTTTCGTGGCATCTGCAACTTCTTCAGCGACTACCTCCTCGCATGGGTGGCCAACAATGTCTTGTTGGGCATGCGGCGTGACATGTTCGAGCGTCTGCTGGGCATGCCCGACAGCGAATTCAAGCAGGGCGACACGGGACGACTGCGTAATCGCTTCACGATTGACGCTGGCAACGTCACTGGCGCGGCCACTGACGTCATCACCGTCCTGGTGCGTGAAACCCTGGTGGTTATCGCCCTGATATGTGTGTTGCTTTATATGTCGTGGGTACTGACCGTGATCGTGCTGGTAATGCTGCCCATCACGACACTGATCGCCAAATCTTTCACCCGCCGGCTGCGTCGCATTAACCGCGACACCGTCAACATGAATGCCGAACTCACCCGGGTGGTGGGCGAGGGGATCGATGGTCAGCGCGTCATCAAGCTGTTCGACGGCTACGCCTACGAGCGCAGCCGCTTCGATTTCGTCAACAGCAAGCTGCGTCGTTACGCCATGCGCACCGCAACCGCCGACGCTGCCCTGACCCCGCTGACGCAAATTTGTATTGCAACGTCGGTCGGCGTCGTCATCGCCGTCGCGCTCGGCCAGGCGAACAACAATGCGCTCACGCCCGGTGGCTTCGCCGCCTTCATGGGCGCGCTGGCCCAGTTGTTCGATCCGATTAAACGCCTCACCAACGTGGCGTCCAAAATGCAGCGCATGATGGTTGCCGCTGAAAGTGTCTTCACCCTCATAGACCAGACGCCTGAAGT
>JBAZPE010000292.1:0-4287 GCA_041648375.1 Burkholderiaceae bacterium
AGCGGGGGCCGATTTCAGCGAACAGCTTGACCACAGCGTCGCGATCGCGCAGACGTGCGAAGGCCAGGCGCTTGTTGGCCAGCGTGGGCTCTTTGCCCAGGGTGATCAGGGGCTCAACAACGCGACGCAGTTCCTTGGCCTTGGGCAAGGTCGTCTTGATGGCTTCGTGGGTGATCAACGAAACGGCCATGTTGCGGAACATGGCAAGACGGTGGCTGCTGGTGCGGTTGAGTTTACGAAGTCCGTTACCGTGACGCATGATATTTCCTATTGAATCTAAAGACAGCAGCACATGCTGATGCCATGGGTTTGCCGGTTCTTCTATCGACCTGGAAGGGTCGCGGTCCGGTGGGTGAAGCCTCTGTTGCGCATTGCAATGCTGCACATGAAAGTGAGCGTGGCATTTGCCTCAGGCATTTGCCGCTGACCATCTCAGATGGGCCACTACTTTGCACAACGAAGGCCGGTATTCTAGTTCAGAACAGATCGCAACGCCACGCTCGAAGACGACGGAGCTGCGATCTGTTGTATTGCGATCAAGGACGCTCGAGGCCCAGGGGCGGCCAGCTTTCGAGCTTCATGGCCAGCGTCAGGCCACGTGCAGCCAGCACTTCCTTGATCTCGTTGAGCGACTTGCGACCCAGGTTGGGGGTCTTCAACAATTCGTTTTCAGTGCGCTGAATCAGATCGCCGATGTAGTAGATGTTTTCGGCCTTCAGGCAGTTTGCCGAACGCACCGTCAACTCCAGATCGTCAACCGGGCGCAGCAGCACGGGATCGATTTGCGGCGTGCCGCGAACCGGTGCTTCATAGGCGTCACCTGCGCCTTCCAGCGCAGCGAAGACAGAAATCTGATCCATCAGAATGCGAGCCGACTGACGCACCGCTTCTTCGGGCGAGATCACGCCATTGGTTTCGATGTCCAGAATCAGCTTGTCCAGATCGGTACGTTGCTCAACACGCGCGCTTTCAACCGAGTAGCTCACACGGCGAACGGGCGAGAACGAAGCGTCCAGCACGATGCGGCCGATGGTGTGGCTGCGGTCTTCGACCAGCGCGCGCACGTTACCGGGCACGTAGCCACGGCCCTTCTCGACCTTGATCTGGATCTCGATCTTGCCGTCATCGGTCAGACTGCACAGCGCGTGATCCGGATTCACGATCTCGACATCGTGGGGCAGCTCGATATCGCTGGCGCGGACCATGCCGGCGCCTTGCTTGCGCAGCACCAGGGTCACGTCGTCACGGTTGTGCAGCTTGAACACCACGCCCTTCAGGTTCAACAGGATGTCGACGACATCTTCACGCACGCCGGGAATCGTCGAATACTCGTGCACCACACCCGTCATCTGGACTTCGGTGGGCGCATAGCCGGTCATCGAGGACAAAAGAATGCGGCGCAGGGCGTTACCCAGCGTGTGGCCATAGCCGCGCTCGAACGGTTCCATGACGATGCGCGCGTGATGCGTGCCGACCGGTTCGACTTCAATGGAGCGGGGCTTCAAAAAACCTTGGGTGGACATATCTGGCAGTTCCTTTTCAATACCCTCGGCTCGTTACACCGATAAGGCTGATGGACTAAAAACAGGGATAAACGTGGTCGAGCACTATAACATTTGTAGGCTCTGACACCGCAAAACCCGCAGGAACCGTGAGGCTGCTGCGGGTCTGTGAAGACTGGCAAGGCAGACGCAAGAAGCGCCCGCCCTGCTAGATCATTCAATTAGTTGCGCGAATACAGTTCGACAACCATCGATTCGTTCACGTCGCGAGCGACGTCAGCGCGGTCAGGCGCCTGCTTGAACGTACCGGTCAGCTTGCTGATGTCCACTTCAACCCACTGGGGCAGGCCGATGCCGTTGGCCAGATCAAGAGCTTCCTTGATACGGGCTTGCGACTTCGACTTCTCACGGATGGCAACGACGTCGCCAGCCTTGACCAGCATCGAAGGGATGTCAGCGGTGCGGCCGTTCAGTTCGACAGCACGATGGCTGACCAACTGACGTGCTTCAGCGCGCGTGGAGCCAAAGCCCATGCGATACACCACGTTGTCCAGGCGCGATTCGAGCAACTGGATGAGGGTCTCACCCGTGTTGCCACGACGACGCTCGGCTTCGGCGAAGTACTTGCGGAATTGCTTCTCCAGCACACCGTACATGCGCTTGAGCTTTTGCTTTTCGCGCAATTGCAGACCGTAGTCCGACGTACGAGCACCCGAGGTGCGGCCGTGTTGACCTGGTTTGGAATCAAGCTTGCACTTGGAATCCAGCGAGCGACGTGCGCTCTTCAGGAAGAGATCAGTACCCTCGCGACGCGAGAGTTTGCATTTGGGTCCAGTATAACGAGCCATGTGGATTCCCCTTAGATACGGCGACGCTTGGGCGGACGGCAGCCGTTGTGCGGTACCGGCGTGATGTCTGCAATGCTGGAGATCTTGATGCCCAGCGCGTTGAGCGCACGGACAGAAGACTCGCGGCCAGGACCGGGGCCCTTGATGCGGACTTCCAGCGTCTTGATGCCATATTCCAAAGCCACGCGACCGGCCGTTTCTGCAGCAACCTGTGCAGCGAACGGCGTCGACTTACGCGAGCCCTTGAAACCAGCGCCACCAGAGGTCGCCCACGACAACGCATTGCCTTGACGATCAGTGATGGTGATGATGGTGTTGTTGAAAGATGCGTGGACGTGCGCAATGCCGTCGGACACATTCTTTTTAATCTTTTTGCGAACGCGCGAGGCGCCGCTAGCGGATGCTTTTGCCATTGTGCTTTATTCCTAGATTATTTCTTCAGGGAAGCAGCAGCGCGACGCGGACCCTTGCGGGTGCGAGCGTTGGTGCGGGTGCGCTGACCGCGCACGGGCAAACCGCGTTTGTGACGCAGACCGCGGTAAGTTCCCAGATCGATAAGGCGCTTGATCGACAGTTGAACTTCGCGGCGAAGATCGCCTTCAACGGTAAATTCACCGATTTGTTCGCGAATGCGCTCGAGCTCGGCGTCGTTGAGGTCTTTGACTTTCTTGGTCAAAGGCACACCGGCGGCTTCGCAGATACTGCGGGCGCGCGTTCGACCGATGCCAAAAATAGCGGTCAAACCGATCTCGGCGTGTTGTTGCGGCGGAATGTTTATGCCAGCAATACGGGCCATGACTGTGTTCCTTGGTAAATTTCGGGGCGTTAAGGCTTAACCGGAAACCGGCTTAACCCTGACGCTGCTTGTGACGGGGGTCGGTGCAGATGATCCGAACCACGCGGCCGCGCCTGATAACTTTGCAGTTGCGGCAGATCTTTTTTACTGATGCCATTACTTTCATGATGAACTCCTGATGTTCCGTAACCCTGCCGCTATTTCGAGCGGAATACGATCCTTGCCCTGGACAGGTCGTAGGGCGTGAGCTCTACAGTGACCTTGTCACCCGGCAGAATCCGGATGTAGTGCATTCGCATCTTGCCGGAAATATGACCTAGTACTACATGGCCATTTTCCAGCTTGACCCGAAACGTTGCATTTGGGAGGTTTTCGACAACCTCGCCCTGCATTTGAATGACGTCGTCCTTAGCCATCTCTTTTTATCGTACCGGCAGGTTCGAGCCCTTGAAGTTCGCCTTCTTGAGCAACGAATCATATTGATGGGACATCATGTAGGCCTGAACCTGTGCCATGAAATCCATCGTCACCACCACAATGATCAGCAGGGACGTGCCACCGAAATAGAAAGGCACATTCCAACGCATCACCATGAACTCTGGCAGCAAGCACACCAGAGTGATGTACAGCGCACCAGCCAACGTCAACCGCATCAGAATCTTGTCGATAAAGCGCGATGTCTGTTCACCAGGACGGATGCCAGGCACGAATGCCCCGCTCTTCTTCAGGTTATCTGCAGTTTCACGGCTGTTGAACACCAGGGCCGTGTAGAAAAAGCAGAAGAAGATGATCGCGGCAGAGTACAGCGTGATATAGAGAGGCTGACGAGGCGCCAGTGCAGCAGCCAGATCACCCAGCCAGCGCATGCTGTCGTTATTCGAAAACCAGCTCGTAATCGTGGCAGGGAACAAAATGATCGACGATGCAAAGATCGGCGGAATCACCCCGGCCATATTCAACTTCAGCGGCAAATGCGAGCTTTGTCCGCCGTAAATCTTGTTGCCAACCTGACGCTTGGCGTAGTTCACCGTGATCTTGCGCTGGCCGCGCTCCACGAACACCACAAAAGCGGTGACCGCGATGGCCAGAGCCAGAATGAACAGCACCGACACCACGCCATCGAACCGGAATTGACCAGTCC
>JBAZPE010000293.1:0-4277 GCA_041648375.1 Burkholderiaceae bacterium
GAGACCGATCGCGAGTGGGGCACCCCTATCACCATGGATGCCGATACCAAGAAACGGGTCGACGAGATGTGGAGCACGCTAGGACTCTAGGCCGTCACAGATCGCTGTGATCAGCGCATCATGACCAGCAACCGTCCAGCATGGATCGGGTGGGGCACGACGGCCATCTCCACGCCGTAGGCGCGCAGCAACCGGTCGGGCGTGAGCGCCTGATCCGGGCTGCCGGCGCCTATCAGCGCACCCTCGGCCAGCAGCAGAATGCGATCGCACCAGCGTGCCGCCAGATTGATATCGTGCAGCACCGCCAGCACGCCCACGCCTTCGTCACGCGCCAGGCGTGCCGCCACCGCCAGGACATGCTGCTGCTGCGCCGGATCCTGATTGGCCGTGGGTTCGTCCAGCAACAGAAACCGCGCATCACCGGCTTGCCTGCCCGCACGGCACTGCACCAGTGCGCGCGCATAATGCACACGCTGCTGCTCGCCCCCGGAAAGATCCAGATAGGGTCGCGCGCTTGCGGCGTGCAGGCCGGTCATAGCAAGCGCCTGCGCGACCTGGGCCGCCACTTCGGTCGCCGACAGTTCAGGAAAAGGATAGGCCCCCATGGCAACGATCTCTGCCACGCTCAGATCGAACTGCAAGGCAGGCTGCTGCACGAGCACGGCGCGCCGTCGCGCCAGTTGCGCAAAGGGCAAACTTGCCAGCGGCTGCCCTGCCAGCGTGGCGGTGCCGGCTTGCAGCTTCACATCCCCTGCCAGCACACCCAGCATCGAGCTCTTGCCCGCACCATTGGCGCCCAGCAGGCCAACGATCTCGCCTGCGGCCACCTGCATGCTCACACCCTGGAGCACGTGTTGGCCTGCTCGCACGAGTACGGCCTGATCCATTGCCAGCGTCATAGGCGCCTGCCGCGTGCCAACAGCCACACAAAAAAAGGTCCGCCCACCAGACTGGTCACCAGACCGATAGGCAGCTCGGCGGGCATGATCACCACGCGACACAACCAATCAGCGAGCGTGAGCGCCAGCGCCCCGCCCAGCATGCTGGCCGGCAGCAGCCAGCGGTGATCCGCGCCCAGGGTCAGCCGCAGCAAATGCGGCACCACCAGTCCGATAAAGCCGATGCCCCCTGTCGCCGCCACCAGCGGGCCCACGATCAAAGCGGTCACCACGATCAATTGACGACGAACGGTGACCAGGCGCCATCCGAGGTGCTGGGCCTCGCGGTCACCCAGCAGTAATGCGTTCAGCACACGCCACTGACGCAGCAACCACCCGGACCACAGCAGGGTCCAGGGCGCAAGCCAGACGAGTAGATGCCAGCGGGCGTCGGACAGGCTGCCCATGCTCCAGAAGGTCAGATCGCGCAGTTCGGTGTCGTTGGCCAGGGTAGTCAGCAGCCCGATCAGACTGCCGGCAATTGTGTTGATGGCCACACCGGCCAGCAGCAGGCCGGCCACGCCCGGCACACGGCGACCCAGGAGGTAGGCCAGCGCGGTCGCCGCCAGGCTGCCGGCAAAAGCGGCCGGTGCGAGTATCCAGAAACCGCCGCTGGTGAGCACGATGGCAGCGACAGCGCCAAGCGCGCCGCCTGCAGACACACCGATCAAACCGGGTTCGGCCAGCGGGTTACGAAACAGCGCCTGCATGACTACACCCGTCAGGGCCAGGGCAGCGCCGGTAATCGCTGCAAACAGCACGCGCGGCAGGCGAACGTCGAGCAGCACGCTGCGCGCAAGCGTATCCAGCCCGGGATCGCGCCCCAACAGCGTGGACCAGACATCGAGCAGGTCCAGCCGCATGGCACCGCTGGACATGGCGGCCACTGCCACCACAGCCAGTGCGCACGCCAGACCCATCAGCGCAACGGGGCGCCGCCCCCCTGCCCGCAAGGCATCAGCGCGCAGCGCCATGACCGGATGAAAAAGCCTGCGTGAGCAGGCCTAGCGCAGGTGCGCAGCAGTCAGTTGGACGACGCATCGTCCGTCTGGCTGTCACGCCACATCTGGAAGGCCTTCCAGGCCACGACCGACCCTACGATGGCTTTCACCACGCGGGACTTGCGCGACCCACCTAGCGCAAGCGCAGAAAGCGTGGACCCCAGCACGGGATACTGGCGCCACAGGCGCCAGGCCTGCATGGCCAGTCCGGATGCCGCCCCCGATGAACGCGTGGCCCCCATCAGGCCCGGCATCAAACCGCGCAAGGCGGCAGCCGGGGTGAGTTGCCCGGCGGCACGCGATACGTTGGCGACAAGTGCCTCGCGTTCCAGCGCGGCACGTGCACGCAGCAATTCGATGCGCACCGCGCGGTCAACGGCAGGAGAAGATTTGCCCATCAGTATGGCTCCCTGCGTGCGTGACGGGACTCGGCCTGCACCGACGCGCGCACCCGGTCGAGCACCTCGGTGTCGCGACCGAGTTCAGACAGGGTGGCAGCGAAAGGCATGGGGTCATAGAGCAGTGCGTGACGCACCACCAGCAGAAAGGCCACGCCAATCACGCCGTAAAACGCGGCAAGCAGGCCCAGCGCCAGGTACCGGTTGTCGGTCGGCCAGAAATAGACCGACACGAGCACCGAGAAGACCAATACCGCCAGGGTCAGAAAAAGAAGGGCTGCGAAAGCGAAACCCAGCATCTTGATCAGACGCGTTTTTTCGCCGGCAGCCTCCAGGCTGAGCAGTTCCAGGCGCGTCTTGAGCAGTCCGACCAGACTGGACGCGACACCGGTGAGTGTGAGACGAATTCCCATAGATGACATCGGCATGATCCCCGCACCTGGCGGGGAACAGGCCTAGCGCCGGCCGATCAGCACGCCGAGCAGCAGGCCGGTCACCCCTGCAATGCCGATCGCCTGCCAGGGATTGTCGTGAACATAGTCGTCGGTGGCGCGCACCGCGCGGCGACCGCGCTCATACATCGCATCCTGGGCGTCATACAGCGCTTCGCGTGTCCGGCGAATCGAAGTCAGCGCGCGCTCGCGCAACTCGGCCGCCGTATCACCGGTGGCCGCAGCCGCTTCACGCAGCAGATTTTCTGCATCGGCCAGGCTTGCCCTGACGGCTTCGATGACATTTTCTTTTTCGGTTTCTTCGCGGGTTTTGCTCATGAAGCGCTCCTGAACATATTGAGTCGGTTGATGATACCAGCCGCAGCGCAGCCTGGTCACGGATGCACGCATGCATCTGCAACCGTCTGCGACCTGCCGGCTGGCAGGTCGTACCGAGCCGCTGTGGCGACTATTTGATTTGCGTGATCTGCACGGTGGAAATCGACCCGGCCTGATTGATTTCCTGCTTCATCACCAGGCCTGGCTTGGGGCAGTACCAATCCGTGACGCGCGTGATCAGCGCGGGAATCGGCAAGGTAATGCTGCCCAGGGTGGCGAAGGTCGGATCGCTGTTGCGATCGTAGGTCACGGGCCAGCATGCCTGCCTGCCCAACGCGGTATCGATGGTGGCCTGCTGGCCAACCGTCTTCTCGCCGATGCGTACCGTGGTGCCCGCTGCGCCGCCGCCTTGAATGGGCGCATCCTTGCCGATCTTCAGCCGGTAGGCGCCACCCGGAAAGCGCTGACCGACCTTCGTGATGGGCGTGTCGTAACCGAACAGGCCCAGCATGCGCAGGTCGAAGGGACCATCATCGCCAGGCGCGCCGCCAGCCTTGTCATAACGAACGAAAGTCGCCTGCCCCTGACGGATAGTCATCAGGTAATCGAGTTTGGACTGGCTGGGCGGCAACCCGGCGTAGGAGAATGTGGCGGTGCCCCGAACCCGGGCGCGGCAGTTGGCCGCATCGCTGCGCGTGACCTCGGAAAACGCCAGGTCGGCGCCTAGCTGCAGGTTGCCCGAGCCCTGATAGCGGACGCTGCCACCGTTGTGCATGAACGGGGCTTCGCAGGCGCCTGCCGCCTGCGCACCGCCCGCCACTGCCAGCGTCAGCACGGCAAATACACCCCTGACCAGGGTGTGCCCTGCGACATTAACTTTATGCATGAAACACTCCTTGGACTGCGTCCGCGCAACATAAGACACGGCGCGATAGGCAAGCGATTGACTATACCTGCAGCGTGACTGCGAATCGCGCGCATCTGCGTTACGGCGTGCCCGCAGTAGCAAGCACCCGTAACAGGCACCTCATTTCCGAACACATTCATTTCTGGAAATTGATATAGCTTTTGGTTATGTTGACATAGCAAGCCCATCGTTCGGTCTGCCCGGTCACTTGCCTACACTTCGTGGCTGGCTCCGGCCTCCTGTCACGCTCCCACTGCTTTTCA
>JBAZPE010000294.1:0-4273 GCA_041648375.1 Burkholderiaceae bacterium
GCCAGTGGCCACGACGAACGCATCAGCGGTGATGTCGCCCCGTCCGGTCTGGGCGGCAACGATCCGGTTGCCCGATCGCAGCAGCCCGAGCACACCTTGCCCCATCTCGGCGCGCGCACCGGGCAGTGCAAGAAAACGTTGGAACAGATTGGTGGTGAACGCGTGGCAATCGCCCGCTTCTTCGCTCGGGGTGTAGATGGCACCGGCCAGCGCACTGCCCATCGCCGCAATGGCCGGTTCCAGGGCCAGGGTTTCGGCGGCCGTCAGCACCTGCTGCGAGGCGCCGTGCGTCGACTGGTACCTGACCAGTTCGCGTGCGCGTTCGACCTTGGCCGGGTCGCGATAGACGATCAGTTTGCCGTTGCGCACATGATGGAAATCCAGCGGTTCGCGAACCAGCAGGCGATCGAGTTCGTCACGGCTCAAGTACGAAAGCGTGAGCATTTGCGCAGTGGATGTGCGGGCCTGCGTGGCATTGGATGCCAGGGCAAAGGCCAGGCTCCAGCGCCACTGCTGAGGATCGAGCCTGGGCGTGAAGCGCAGTGGCGAATCGCGCTTGCACAGCCAGACCGGCAAATTGGGCCAGACATCTGGCGCAGCCAGGGGCGCCACGTAGCTATAGCTGAGTTGCCCGCCATTGGCAAAGCTGGTGCGTTCGGCAGGCTGTGTGCAGGCGTCTACCAGGGTGACCTCATGGCCTTCGCGTGCCAGCAAATAAGCGCTGGTGACCCCGATTACGCCCGCTCCGATGACGCACACTTTCATGGCTTGCCTTTTACTGAAGTCATTCACAGAGCTCTACTGTAGACCAAGGCGCGGGATTGGTTCAGGCGGCGGGCTACTGTAAGATTGGGCGCCACATGGCCCGCGAAGGCGACGTCGATCGGCTCGCCTGTGTATATGTCGCGCTCGGCCCGGGTCTCCTGCCTCTTTTTTAAATGACGATTGCCTCATGAATAAGCCTATCGATTGGTCGTTGAACTATCCCTCGCGCAAGATGCCGGTTCTGGCAGGTAACGTGGTGAGCACCACCCAGCCACTGGCCGCGCAGGCCGGGCTGCGCATGATGCTGGCGGGCGGCAACGCCGTGGACGCCGCGATCGCAACGGCCATCACGCTGACCGTGGTCGAACCGGTCATGAACGGCATCGGGGGCGATATGTTCGCGCTGGTGTGGCATGAGGGCGAGCTTTACGGCTTGAACGCATCGGGCCGCTCGCCTGCTGCCTGGACCCCCGAATTCTTTGCCGGTCAGGACGCCATGCCGCCCCTGGGCTGGGGCACCGTCACCGTGCCAGGCGCCGTGTCAGGCTGGAAGGCCTTGTCCGATCGTTTTGGATCGTTGCCGTTTGCCAAGTTGTTCGAACCGGCAATCGAGTATGCCCGCAATGGCTTTCCCGTCTCGCCCACAGTGGCGCGCCAATGGGCCACGCAAGCACCCAACCTGAAGGAGCAGCCCGGTTACGCCGACGCATTCATGCCTGAAGGCCGTACGCCTGTCGCCGGCGAAATCTGGCGCTTCGAGGCACAGGCCAAGACGCTGGAAGCCATTGCCGCCTCGGGTGGCGAAAGCTTCTACCGGGGTGAGCTGGCCCGGCGCATTACCGATTTTTCGCGTGAAGGAGGCGGTGGTCTGTCTGCCGAAGATCTGGCCGCGCACAAGGTCGACTGGGTCGAGCCTGTTTCTCAATCGTTTGGTGATCTGCGCCTGCACGAAATTCCGCCCAACGGGCAGGGCATTGCAGCGCTGCTTGCGCTGGGCATGCTCGAGAAATTCGACCTGAAGGCGATGGGCCGAGATAGCGCCGACTACTACCATGTCTGCATCGAAGCCATGAAGCTGGCGTTTGCCGATCTGCATCACCACATCGCCGATTCCGATCACATGCATGTGGATACCGCTGCGCTGCTTGATCCCACCTATCTGGCAGGTCGTGCGAACGACATCCGTATGGACGTCGCCAATACCCCGGGCGCGGGCAGTCCGACCAAGGGCGGCACGGTGTATCTCACTGCCGCCGACGCCAAGGGCACCATGGTGTCGTTCATCCAGTCCAATTACCATGGCTTCGGTTCGGGCGTGGTTGTGCCTGGCACCGGCATCGCGCTGCACAACCGCGGTCGCGGTTTCGTGCTGACGCCGGGTCATGCCAACCAGGTCGCACCGAACAAGCGTCCCTTGCACACCATCATTCCGGGCTTTGTGACCCAGGCAGGCAAACCCCTCATGTCGTTCGGCGTGATGGGCGGCAGCATGCAGGCCCAGGGCCATCTGCAAATGGTGACCCGCCTGGGCGCGTTCGGTCAGAACCCACAGGACATGTGCGATGCGCCACGTTTCCGCGTCGAAGCCGGTCCGATCGTGCACGTTGAATCGCACATGCCCGCCGCCGTCGTCGAGGCTTTGCGCAGTCGTGGTCACAACGTTCAGGTCGCGCCTGCAGACAGCCTGGAGTTCGGATCGGCACAGTTGATCTACCGTGACGAAGGCTTCTATTTCGCGGCCTCCGATGCACGCCGTGATGGACAGGCCGTCGGATTCTGATTCATGCCGTGCCTGCCTTTGCGGCAGGCACAAACACCGATTGACGGCATAGCCGCGTGTGAGAATAATCGCGGCTTGCCGTTCCTTTGGTTCCTATTGCGGAGTTCCCATGAAGTTCAGCGCCACCTTCGCCACAACAGCCGCAGCAGTGGGCATTGCCCTGACTGCCGGCGTGGCAAGTGCTCAGTCCCTGACCATCGCGTTGTCGGCCGAGCCGACCTCTGCCGATCCCAATTATCACAAGATGACGGCCAACGATGCGTTGGCCTCGCACATCTACAGCCCGCTGGTCGCACGTGATGCGCAGATGAACCTCATCCCCGCGCTGGCGCTCTCGTGGAAGACCCTGGACGACACTACATGGGAATTCAAGCTGCGTCCGGACGTCAAGTTCTCCAACGGCAAGACGTTCACCTCCGAGGACGTGCTGTTCACCATCTGCCGTACGTTGAACAACGAAACCAACGTGTCGGCGTCCTACACCGAAGTGACCAAGCGTATTGCCGATGTGCAAACGCCCGATCCGCTGACGGTCATCATCAAGACATACGAGCCGCTGCCCTTGCTGCCCGCCGAAATGGCGCGTTCGCTGCCCATTCTCTGGAACGGCATCGTCGAGCATGGTCCGCTGACGTTCAAGCCCAAGGAAGGCTGCGGCGTGACCGGACCCTGGCCGACCGCCGGCGATTTCAACACCGGGCGCATCAACGTGGGTTCCGGCCCTTACCTGCTGAAGTCCTATGTGAAGGGCTCGGGCGTGGTGCTCACGCGCAACGATAGTTACTGGGGTCCCAAGCCCGCATGGTCGGAAGTGAAGTTTGTGCCGGTGCCCAATGCTGGCCCGCGCCTGACCGGCCTGCTGTCGGGTGACTTCGATGTGATCGAGAATCCGGCCGCACGTGACCTGTCACGCATCAAGGACAGTCCCAAGCTGGCCTTCGTGGCGACACCGTCCACACGCCTGATTTTCTTCCAACCCGATATCGGTCGCGATCCCAGCCCGATGGCCAAGGCGGCGGACGGCAAGAATCCGCTGCAGGACGTGCGCGTGCGTCGTGCGATTTCCATGGCGATCGATCGCAAGGCGATCGCTGCGCGCATCATGGATGGCATGGCGACGCCCGCATACCAATACATGCCAGATGGCATGTTCGGTGCGTTGCCCAACCCGCCTGAGATCAAGTACGACCCGGAAGGCGCCAAGAAGCTTCTGGCCGAAGCCGGTTATCCCAATGGCTTCGAAATGGCGATTTCCTCGCCTAACGACCGCTATGTAAACGATAGCCAGATCTCGCAGACGGTGGCGCAGTATCTGTCGCGTATTGGTATCAAGACGACGGTTGATGCCATGACGGCGTCGATCTACTTCTCGAAACGCGCGAAGCGTGACTTCAGTTTTTCGATGGGCGGTTGGCCTTCGGAAACCGGTGAAGCCTCGGCATTGTTCCAGTTGTGGGTGGCTTCCACCGACGCCCCTAAAGGTATCGGCACCAGTAACTATGGTGGCTTCACCAGCCCCGAGTTCGATAAAGTCTACCTGGCTGCTGCCGGCACGGTCGACCCTGTGAAGCGTCGCGCTGAACTGGAAAAAGCCACGAAGATCGCACTGGACAACGTGCCGCTGATTCCGCTGCACTTCGAAAGCACGATCTGGGCGTTCCGCAAGGATCTGAACTACGAAGGTCGACGCGACCAGTACACGCTGGCCACGTCGGTGACGCCTGCCAA
>JBAZPE010000295.1:0-4265 GCA_041648375.1 Burkholderiaceae bacterium
TCTGGTGCTCAATACCTCCTCGCTGACGTTGCTGCCGGTCACCCTGTTCATGTATCGCGCCCAGCAAGGTGCGGCCGATCCCGCCATGGTGTTTCTGCCCATCCTGTTGGCGACCGCGGCATCCACAGCCGCCGCCCTGCTGTGCGTGGCGTTCGTGCAGCGCCTGAAGTTGCATGACCCAGTCGTGCTGGCGTGGCTGGGTGGCAGCGCCCTGATGCTGACCGCCTTCATGGCGCTGCTTGCCACCATGACCGGCGCGGCCATCAGCCAGTTGTCGTCGTTGCTGGGCAATGTCACGCTGTTCGCCATCATCATCGCCTTTCTCATCGCCGGGTGGCTGAAGAAGGTCAAGGTCTACGAGGCGTTCGTGGAAGGTGCCAGCCAGGGCTTCGATATCGCCAAGAATCTGCTGCCCTATCTGGTTGCCATGCTGTGTGCGGTCGGGGTGTTGCGCACGTCCGGGGCGCTGGAGGTGGCGCTGGACGGTCTGCGCTGGCTGATACAGTCCATCGGCTGGGATACCCGCTTTGTCGACGCGATGCCGGTGGCACTGGTGCGTCCGTTCTCAGGAAGCGCATCGCGTGCCCTGATGATCGAAAACATGTCGCATTTCGGCGTCGACAGTTTTCCTGCCCTGCTCTCGACCGTCCTGCAGGGCAGCACCGAAACGACGTTTTATGTTCTGGCCGTGTATTTCGGTTCGGTTGGCATTGCGCGCGCTCGACATGCCGTGGGATGCGCGCTGTTTTCCGATCTCGCAGGCATTCTGGCCTCCATTGGTGTGTGTTATTGGTTCTTCGGTTGACGCTCATGAAAATCGTTATTGCGCCTGATTCGTTCAAAGAAAGCTTGACCGCCCTGCAGGTCGCCCAGGCCATCGAGGCCGGCATCCGCCAGGCCTGTCCGGATGCAAGAACCGTCTGCCTGCCCATGGCCGATGGCGGCGAAGGCACCACGCAGGCCATCGTCGATGGCACGGGTGGCGAGCTGCGTCATGCCACGATCACCGGTGCACTGGGTGAGCAACGCGAAGCCGCGTGGGGCTGGCTCCCGGATCGATGCGCCGTGATCGAGATGGCTCAGGCCGCGGGTCTGGAGCATGCCGACCCAGCCGCTCGCAACGTGCGTCAGGCCAGCAGCGCGGGTGTGGGTGAACTGATTCTCGCGGCCCTGGACGCGGGCGCGCAGCGCATCATTCTGGGGCTGGGCGGCTCGTCCACCAATGATGGTGGCAGCGGCATGATGGTCGCCCTCGGCGCCCGCTTAAGTGATGCCCAGGGCAAGCCGCTCGCCCCAGGTGGGGCGGCGCTGGCACACCTGGCGCACATCGATCTCTCGGGTCTGGACGCACGGCTGAAGCGCGTGCGCATCGAACTGGCCTGCGATGTGGACAACCCGCTGTGCGGCGCAAGTGGCGCGTCCGCCATCTTCGGCCCGCAAAAGGGCGCGACGCCAGAACAGGTGATCGAATTGGATGGCGCGCTGCAACGCCTGGCAGAGGTCATGTCGAACACGATCGGCCACGATCACCGTGATACCCCGGGTGCCGGCGCCGCAGGGGGGCTGGGGTTCGCTGGTCTGACCGTGCTGAACGCCGAATTCCGGCCAGGCGTGGCCCTGGTGGCCGAGCTGACCGGGTTGGCGCAGGCCGTCTCGGATGCCGATCTGGTGTTTACCGGTGAAGGTCGCATGGATGCGCAGACCTTGCACGGCAAGACACCCGTGGGCGTGGCGCGCGTTGCACAGGCAGCAGGCGTGCCCGTCATTGCGCTGGTGGGCTCCTTGGGGGAGAACTACCAGGCCACTTATGCGGCGGGCATCACCGCCGCGTTCAGCCTGGTGCCCGGCCCCATGACGCTGGCCCAGGCCTGCGACACGGCCGCCACGCAGCTCACGGCACGGGCCTGCGACATCATGCGTCTGTGGGTGGCGGCTGCTGGCCAGGAATGAGCCCTTGACGGCCCAGGGCATCAGTCAAGGCGATATAACGCGACACATCGATGTCTTCCGCGCGCGCGGTGGGCGCGATGTCGAGCTCGTCCCAGGGAATATTGGGTGCCCAGTCGGCCAACGAACGGCGCAGCATCTTGCGCCGCTGGGAAAAGGCGCGCGTGACCACATGGGCGAAGGCGCCATCGCTGTAGGGCCGTGCGCGGTCGGCACCCAAGGGCACCATGCGCACCACCGCCGACACCACGCGCGGGGGCGGATCGAAGGCCTCGGGGGCGACATCGAAAAGCTTGTCCATGTCGTAGCGTGACTGCAGCATGACCGAGAGTCGACCGAAATCCGACGTTCCCGGCTCGGCAACCATGCGATCGATGACCTCACGCTGAAGCATGAAGTGTTGATCGCGCACCAGCTCGGCCGCACCCAACAGATGAAACAGGATGGGGCTTGAAATGTTGTAGGGCAGATTGCCCACGATGCGCACCCCTGGCCCGAACTGCCGGAAATCCACCGTCAATGCGTCGGCTTCCACGACGGTCAGCCGTTCGGCAGGATGCTGCTTGCGCAGCCGCGCGGCCAGATCGCGGTCGATCTCGACCACATTGAGGTGATCGACGCCGCGCAACAGCGGCTGGGTCAATGCCGAGAGGCCGGGGCCGATCTCGACGATGACGTCGCTGCGATCCGGACCGATGGCGCGAACGATGGCCTCGGTGACGCTCTCATCGGTCAGAAAGTGCTGACCGAAACGCTTGCGCGCCTGATGCTGTGCCATGTCGGGGTGCCGTTAGCGGTTGTTGGACTGAATGCGCTCTTGCTTTTCAAGACGGTTGTCGATGAAAGCACGGTCACGCAACTGCTCCAGCCAATCCTGCATGGCGGGCTCGGCACGACGCTCGAACAAGGCCTGACGCGCTTGCATGCGCTGGTACTCGTCGGCCATATCCTTTTCGCGACGCTCTTCGACCTGGATGAGGTGCCAGCCGAATGGTGACTGCACCGGTTGACTGATCTCGTTGGGCTGCAGGCTGTTCATGGCCTGCTCGAAGGGCGGCACGGTTTCACCGGGATTGAGCCAGCCGAGTTCGCCGCCTTGCGGGGCACTCGAATCCTGGGAGTTCTGACGTGCCAGCGACGCGAACGACTCGCCGCCCTGCACGATGCGCTGGCGCAGCAGATCCAGACGCTGGCGCGCCTGCTCATCGCTCATGACGGTGGACGTTTTGATCAGAATATGACGGGCGCGCGTCTGCGTCACCCGCATCGGCCCCTGCGGTGCTCCTGCCTGAGTCGGCTGCTGCGGCTGCGCCTGTGGCTGTGCGGGCTGAGCACGGCTCGGTGCGGCACTGGCGCCACCCTGGCGATCCAGCACCTTCAAAATATGGAAACCGGCACCACTTTGCACGATGTCGCTTACCTGACCCGGCGCAACCTTGGCTACGCTGCTGATGAACAGGGTTGGCCAGCCGTCTTCGGGACGCGCGCCCATCACACCACCATCCAGCGCTTCGGGACCATCTGAAGAGGCCGCCGCCACACTGGCGAAGTCGGCACCCCCACGCACCTGCTTCAGAATGGCTTCCGCCTTGCGGCGCAGCGCCGCGACCTGATCCGAGCCCGAACCTTCAGGCACCCGCACCAGAATCTGGGCCAGCGCCAGTACTACGGGTCCGCCCCGATTGGCATTGGCTTGAGGCGCGCCCGACGGCGCAGGTGCCTGTGCGGGGCTGTTGGCCAGCGAGCCGATGCCGGGATTGCCGCGACGCTCCTGTTCCTTCAGGAAGGCATCCACTTCAGCGTCGCTGATGACGATACTGTTGTCCACCGCGCGCTGACGCATGCGATCAAGCCGGATTTCATCGCTCAGTGAGCGTCGGTAATCGGCCCAGGTGGTGCCCGACTTTTCAACTTCGGCGCGCACTTGCTGCGGGCTGAGCTTGTTGCGTTGGGCAATCGTGGCGATGGCGCGGTCGATCTGGGCATCGTCGATCTTGATGCCCATGCGCTCGGCCTCGTGGCGCTGCACCCGCTCCATGATCAATCGCTGCAGCACCTGCTTCTGCAGCACATCGTCGGGTGGAACCTGGATTTTCTGAGTCTGCAACTCGCGCCGTGCCTGATTCGTCGCGCCAGCCAGTTCACGCAGCGTGATGACGTCCTTGTCCACGATCGCTGCGATGCCATCGACGAACTGCTCGGCAGGCGCCGACGTGGCAGCCGCGCCGCGTGCGGCGGGCTTCTGTGTCGACTGGGCCTGAGCCGCCCAGACGGGCGATGCTGCCTGAGCACAAAGCACCAGCAACAGAGCGCGACCG
>JBAZPE010000296.1:0-4259 GCA_041648375.1 Burkholderiaceae bacterium
AAGCGCTGCCGTGCTGACCCATTCGCGCCTGCTGGACGCCTGGCGCGCCTGTCCTGCGCCTGCCGGTCGGTCGGCATCGGCAACAGCTAAAGTCTGCCTGCCCGACGACGACGCGATATTTGAAGCATTTGTTGCCGTTTGAATGAACGGTGGCGGTCACTACAGAATACAATCGCGCTATGACTGATAAGACTCTCGTTCCCGACCCGGCCGCGCCCAAGCCCGGCTCCGAGGACGCGCCTGTCGGCGCTTCTGCTTCCAATTCCGCGGGCGCACTGTTGACGCCCGGCCTTGCAACGCCTGGTGGCACGCCTCGTCCCACGGCAGGCGCTACGTCGGATTCGGATACGGCCTCTGCCGTGTCTTCCTCCAGGCCACCCAGCGCCGGTGCAAGTCTCACACGACATGATCCTGCGGGCATGAAACCTCTGCCGGATTCGGTTGCCGCGTCAGATGCATCCAAGCCGGGGCATTCTGGAACGGTTTCAGATACCCCCAAGCCGACCCATTCAGGGGTTGCCTCCGACACGTCGAAGGCCGGTTCGAGCACGCACGGCGGGGCGTTGCCGCCGGCATCGCCGGTGGCGCCTCCACCGCCTGTTCCACCCGTGCCGCCTGCAGGCGCACCGTTACGTGGCAAGGAACCGCCTCCCACACCCCCCGGGCATCGGCCA
The DNA here is from genome assembly GCA_041648375.1 of Burkholderiaceae bacterium. Classification (GTDB taxonomy): domain Bacteria; phylum Pseudomonadota; class Gammaproteobacteria; order Burkholderiales; family Burkholderiaceae_B; genus Schauerella. The sequence goes on from JBAZPE010000296.1 coordinate 675, forward strand.
GGGAAGTCAGGCAACTTTGCCTGGTTGGTCGTGTTGCTCGTCGTGCTCTGCGTGGCCCTGGGCGCCGCGCTTTGGTATCAGCGCCAGGAATTCCAGTCGGCCGGCATGAACGTGGCCACCCGTATCGACACCTTGTCCAAAGAGCTGAACGATGCGCGCAGTGACATGCGCGAAGCGCTCTCGTTGTCGCAATCGCAAAGCGCGAAGATCGCTGCGCTGGAAACCGCGGTTCGTGAAAATCAAGCGGAATACTCCACGCTCGAACAGGCCTGGCAGGATTTCAACGACACCACCAATGATGGTGTTCTGGCTAACGATGTCGAACGTTTGCTGACCATTGCCAGCCAGCAATTGCGTCTTGGCGGTAGCGTCAGCAACGCGATTGTCGCGCTCGAATCCGCCCAGTCGCGTCTGGCACGTGCTGATCGCCCGCGTTTCGCAACGCTGCAGCAGGCTGTCAACGGCGACCTCGATCGCCTGCGTGCCGTGCCCGTTGTCGATGTCACGGCCCAGTCCGCCCGTATCGAGCGTCTGTCGGCGCTGGTGTCCAAGGCCCCATTGCTGGTGCCCGACGCCCAATCGATGAATCAGGCTTCGACTGTGCCTGCCGATCAGGCCGCTCCCGCGCCAGCACCTGCTGCACCGGTCGTGGCGCCTGTGCCCGCCGATGCACCGTGGTGGCAGCAGTGGCGCGCCGAAGTCGTGTCGTGGCCTGCGCGCGCAGGAAGCGTGCTCACCCACGAACTTGGCGACCTGATCAAGGTGCAGCGCGTGGATCAGCCCAACGCCTTGTTGATGTCGGCCAGTCAGTCCGAGCAGCTTCGTGCCACATTGCGTCAGCGCTTGCAGACGGTGCAACTGGCACTGTTGATGCGCCAGGCATCGGTATGGAAAAGCGAATTGGCGATCGTGACCGATACGCTCAACAACTACTACGAGCCGCGGTCGACCGACACCCAGGCTGCGTTGCGTCTGGTCGAGTCGCTTAACGAGATTCCCGTGGCCGTTGCGCTGCCCGAGATCAACGACAGCCTGAACGCCATGGCCGCCGTGCGCTCGCAAGCCAGCCCCGAAACCGAGCGGAATTAAGCTATGCGTACATGGTTTTGGACCTTACTTCTGGCGGTCGTGGCCGTCGGGCTTGCCGTTGTTCTGCAGTCGCACACCGGCAACGTGCTGATTCTTGTGCCCCCGCACCGGATCGAGCTCTCGCTGACCTTGGCCGTGCTGCTGTTCGTGGGCTCGTTCGTCCTGCTGTACGTGCTGCTCAGGCTCTTGGCATGGCTGCTCGCCATTCCGTCACGCGTGCGCGATTGGCGCGGTCGTCGTGCCCAGGCACGCGACCACGAGCTGATGGAAAAAGGCTGGGTGGGCCTGCTCGAAGGGCGCTTTGCCAACGCTGAAAAGCAGTTCTCCAAACTGATCGATCAGACTCGTGTGCAAAGCCGCCGATCGGTGGCCGCGCTTTCTGCGGCACGGGCCGCACATGAGTTGGGCGAATATCCGCGGCGTGATGCCTTGCTCGATCAGGCGCGCGAAGCTGCTGGTACCGACCCTGGACTGACCGAAGCGGTGGCCACGGTCTCCGCCGACATGTTGCTCGACCAGGGGCAGCCTGCACGTGCCCTGACGGTGCTCGCCCCGTTGCAAGACGGTGCGCGCCACTTGCACACCACGCGCTTGCTGTTGCGCGCCGAAAGCGAGCTGGGCCATCACGACCAGGTATTCACGCTGGCTCGTGCACTTGCACGCCGTCACGCGATTGCCAAGCCCGAATCAGAAAAACTGATCGACATCTCTGGCGCCGCGCGATTGCGTGCCGGTACGGCCAACGGTGATGGCTGGCGCGTCATCTGGAAGGACATGAAGGCAGTCGAGCGTACCTATCCCGAGATCGCGTTGGCGGGCTCTCAGGCGTTCGACGCGGCCGATGAGCCCGAAGAAGCCGCGCGCGTGCTGGAAGCGGCCATTGCGCGCCAGTTCACGCCTGCGCTGGTGGCAGCCTACGCCCGTTGCCCCGCGACCCAGGTCAAACGCCGTATCGACAAGGCCGAAACCTGGCTGCAGCAGCGTCCCAACGATCCCGATCTGTTGCGGGTACTGGGTCTGCTGTGTTTGACCGGCCAGATCTGGGGCGCAGCTGAACGTTACCTCACACGCAGTCTGAAATATCGCAGCGATCCCCAGACGCACGCTTTGCTCGGTAGCCTCTACGACCGTCTGAATCGCCCTGAAGAAGCCGCGCGCCATTGGCGCATGGCAACGGCTGTGGGCATGGCATTGCCAACGCTTGCCAATGATGGCTTTTTGCCTTCGGCCGAGATTGGTGACGATCCGCATTACACCGCCTCCGAGGTGGCTGATCTGGACGACATCTACTCAGCGCAAGGTCTGGCACACGATCGCAGCGACACACTGGTCGGTGATGCAGCGCTCAACCTGGAAACGGGAAGCGCCGCGCCCGTGGTGCCGCTGCCTGCCTCCAGCACCGATCATGCGTCCACGCCTGTCGTCGCACCCGTAGTGGCTAGCGCAGGGTTGAATCGTGTGGCGGTGCCGGTGCGTCCCGATGCACCGCCTGCCCACGAGGTCAGCACGCCCAAGCATGCCGACTTCGATGAGTATTTCGACAGCGCACCGCCGTCGTTCACCGATCTTGACGACACCGGGCGCACCGATCGCAACGAGCCCGCACGCGACGACACGTCGGACCGTACATCAAACAACAATCCGCAACGCTGATGGCGTTGCTCTCTTAATCTGATAACAGGAAGGTATTGCAGACATGAGTCTCGATCGCGTCCCCGCCGGTGCCAAGCTGCCCGACGAATTCAACGTCATCATCGAAATCCCCATGAACGCCGATCCGGTGAAGTATGAAGTGGATAAGGAAACCGGTGCCGTGTTCGTGGATCGTTTCATGTTGACGGCCATGCACTACCCCTGCAATTACGGCTATATCCCGCAAACGCTGTCCGACGATGGCGATCCCGCCGATGTGCTGGTGATCACGCCTTTCCCGATTCAGATCGGTGCGGTGATTCGTTGCCGTGCGATTGGTGTGCTGGAAATGGATGACGAAAGCGGCGGCGACGCCAAGCTGTTGGCCGTTCCGGTCGACAAGCTCTACCCCGTCTACAGCACCATCAAGAGCACGGACGATCTGCCGGCGAACGACATTGCACGCATCCAGCACTTTTTCGAGCACTACAAAGATCTCGAAAAGGGCAAGTGGGTGAAGGTCAAGGGTTGGAAGGGTGTTGATGCAGCGAAGTTGGAAATCACCTCCAGCGTTGAGCGTTTCAAGCAAAGCCAAAAATAATCCAGGGGGATTGCGACATGGAATACGTCTTTACACCGCCAGCGATCAAATCGGTGCCGGTTCATGGCAGTGACAAGCAATTTGCTGTTCGTCGCATCTATTGCGTCGGCCGCAACTACGCTGAACATGCCAAGGAAATGGGTTTCACTGGTCGCGAAGACCCCTTCTTTTTCTGCAAGCCGGCCGACGCAGTCGTGGTCGTGGCACCCGGTCAAACGGCAGACATTCCGTATCCCCCCAAAACCGCCAACTTCCATTTCGAA
>JBAZPE010000297.1:0-4253 GCA_041648375.1 Burkholderiaceae bacterium
GCCCGCCGACGCAAAGGTGAGGCTGCCCGGCTTGGCCCGAGCCCCCGCAATCATCTCTTCAACTGACTTGAATGGTGAGCTCGCGGGCACCACCAACAAGTAAGGGTAGGTGGCCACCAGCCCCACCGGGGCGAAGTCCTTGAGTACGTCGTAATCTACTTTCTTCTTATAGGCTGGCTCGACCGATAGGGTGCCGCTGCTGCCCAACATGAGCGTGTAGCCATCCGGATTGGCGCGTTTGACCGCAGAAACAGCGAGCACCCCATTGGCGCCCGCACGGTTCTCCACGACTACGGTTTGCCCAAGCTCTTTCTCAAGATTGCGTGCGAGGAAACGTCCCACAGCGTCAGTCGGTCCACCTGCTGTAAATCCGATGACCAGGGTAATCGGGCGTTCCGGATAGGCTGCAAACACAGGAGCCATATGGATGCTCACCGCTGCTACTGCCAGGGCTGCAAAGATTTTCATGTTGTCTCGTCCTCATTTTTGGTTTTGGTGTGCGATGACATTAATCCAACGCAGCCTACGTGTCACGATTGCGTGTCAGCCATGTCATGATGGCGACACGACTTTACCAATCAGGCGTGTCTCTGCTTTCGCAGGACGGCTGGAGAACCAAGTCCGAGTTGGGGGCCGTCTCCTTGTTATTGAATGGTGAGATTGGCGCTGCGCACGACATCAGCCCATTTTTTGCCTTCGGTCTGTATGAACGCGGCAAACTCGGCCGGCGACTCCGGATGAGGCATGGCGCCTTGTTCGCGGATCTGCTTTTGCATGTCGGGGCTTTCGATGATGGCCACGACGGCCTGATTGATCTTGTTCACAATGTCTGCCGGTGTCCCTGCGGGCGCCCACAGACCAAACCACGACACAACGTCGTAGCCGGGCACACCCGCCTCTGCCAGCGTTGGCACATCCGGCAATTGGTCGCTGCGTTGGGCCGAGGTCAGCGCCAATACTTTCAGACGCCCGGATTTGATGTGGGGCAGGGCAGAGGGCAGATTGTCGAAGATCATCGAAATCTGCCCGCCCAAGAGATCGGCGACGGCGGGACTGCTGCCTTTGTAGGGCACATGCACCATGTCCACGCCAGTCATTACCTTGAAGGTCTCCCCCGACATGTGCAGCGTGCTGCCATGACCCGAAGAGCCAAACGTCAGCTTGCCGGGGTTGGCTTTGCCGAACGCGATAAGCTCTTTGATGGTGTTGTAGGGCGCCTCTCTGGGCACGACAAGGGCGTTGGGCACCATGGCGGCTCGCGTAATCGGCGCGAAATCCTTGATCGCATCGTAGGGCATTTCCTTGTAGAGGCCCGGGTTGATCGCATGTGTGCCGATCGTACCCATGACCAGCATGTAGCCATCTGGCGCCGACCGGGCGACCTGAGCCGACCCGATATTTCCACCTGCGCCAGGTTTGTTCTCAATGACGACCGACACCTTCCAGCGCTCGCCCAGTTTCTGGCCGATGCCTCGCGCCAGGATGTCGGTGGTGCCACCCGCAGAAAATGGGACGATGATGGTGATCGGTTTGCTCGGATAATTCTGAGCCGATTCCGCAGCCACGGCGTGAGCACCTGTCAACGTAAACAGACCAACCACTGCGAGTTGGGCGAATGCACGCGACAGGCGTTTCAGAGCAGGGAACTGTATGGCATTGATCATGGTGGTCTCCTCGCTTCTCGTTATCGAGCGCTATGGCTCATTTTTTGAATATCGAGACTACTTTTTTAATGCACGGACGACGTCTTTTTAGAGCAAAGTGATTCTGGCCTCACCCCTACATGACGACTTAAGCTTGTTGATTTTTTGTGGGTTGATCAGGCACGTTGCGCCTTAGGGGCGGTAGCCGTGCGTGACCGGGCCGGGTTGCCGCAAGGGTGCAGCAAGGTTTGCAAACTCTATCAGCCTTGCGCGCGTGGTTGCGGGGTCTATGATGTCCTCGATCACAAATGCCTCGGCACTGCGAAACGGTGATGTCAACCCTCGTACCCGCGCCTCGATCTCATCGCGTTTGGCAACGGGATCCGCAGCCGCTTCAATCTCCGAGCGATAGGCAACCTCAAGTCCCCCTTCGATGGGCAGAGAGCCCCATTGGGCAGACGGCCAGGCGTAGCGAAAGTTGAACCGACTCGAGTTCTGATGGCCGCCCGCTGCAACACCGAAAGCGCGCCGCATGATCAGCGAGAACCACGGCGCCGTAGATTGCGACACGGCAGTCAGGGCGCGCACACCGGCGCGCATGACACCATCTCTTTCCGCCTCCAGTCCGATCTGAAAACCAGCAATATCGACCATGTTTACCACCGGCAAGTGGAACGTTTCCGCCATGTCGATCAGGCGCGTGAACTTGTCCGCCGTGTGCCGGTCCCAGGCGCCTCCGTAGTGGTAAGGGTTGCTCGCGGCAAAGACGATGGGCCATCCATCTATGCGGGCCAGTCCGCCAATAATCGCGCGTCCCCATGTCTTGCCGATTTCGAACACACTGTCCGGATCGAAGAGGGTGTCCACGATCGGGCGAATCTTGTACACCTTGCGCGTGTCCTTCGGGATCGCATCTCTGAGCCAGGTTTGATCGACCAATGTGTCCGGACGGGGCCCGCGCGGCGGCAAGTCGTACACCGATGAAGGCAGATAGGACAGAAATTGCCTCGCTGCTTCAAAGGCTTGCGCTTCCGAGTGCACCTCGTCGTCGGCCACGCCATTTCGAGTATGAATGGCACTGCCGCCCAACTCATTTTTGGTCAGGTGCTGACCAATCTTGGCGACTACAGGTGGGCCCGCGATGAAAAGTTGCGACGTGTCCTTGACCATCAGGGAGTAATGGCTGCCGGATACGCGTGCCGCCCCTTGTCCCGCAACGGAACCGAGCGCGAGCGAAACAACCGGGACTTGCGCAAGATTGCGTGCGACATAGCCCCAAATCTTCATCTTCGGAAGTAGGGCGTGACCCATCTTCTCGATATTCTTGACCGAACCGCCGCCGCCCGTGCCATCGACAAGTCTGACCAGTGGAATTCGCAAATCGAACGCCATTTGTTCGGCGAAGATCATTTTGTCACCGACAGCACCGTCGTTTGCACCGCCCCTGACAGTAAAATCATCGCCGACGATTACCGCTGGCCGCTGATCCAGGGCAGCGCGCCCCATGATGACGTTTGACGGCGCGACATGCTGAAGGCGACCCGAGTCATCGTAGTCGGCACTGCCAGCCAGTCCACCGACTTCAACGAATGAGTCCGCATCGACCAACTGCGCGATGCGCTCGCGAACGGTCAACTTGCCGGCGTCGTGCTGTCGCTTGATCTTCTCCGGTCCGCCCATCCCCAGCGAAAGCCGTGTACGTGTCTGTAACTCGTCCAGCTCTTTTGCCCAACTCATATTGTCTCCGCGTATGCGGACTGCCACCTGTTCAGCTTTTGAAGCTGAATCATTGAAAGAGTGGTTTACCGAGTCAGCATTTTGTTATGGACGCTTTTTATCGGGTGCAGTCACTCGGGTCAGTATATGGAAAGCGATTAGAGGGATAAACTAACCTGAAGCTAAATCACTTTTAACCGTTGGCTAACAATGCGTGGCCCAGGGGAAGCCTCATCATGCATGTGTTGATCGATCATCTGAAGCACGTGCTGAATTTCGTACGAGTGGCCGAATGTGGCAGTTTTACGGCTGCGTCGCTGCGCTTGGGTGTATCAACGGCGGCGGTCAGCAAAAGCGTGTCGCAGCTTGAAGCGAAGCTGGGAGTCAAGCTGCTGAACAGAACGACCCGTAATCTGTCCCTGACCGAAGACGGCAGCCTGCTGATGCAGCGTTGCCGCAATATCTTGCTCGATGTTGAAGCGGCCGAAGCCGAGCTGCGGGGAACGCGCCTGACACCCAGAGGAAAATTGCGTGTGCACGCACCCGTGGGCCTGGGTCGAATGATAGTTATGCCTGTTCTGTTAGCGCTCACGCGTCGCTATCCCGAACTATCGGTCAACGCAGACTTTAGCGATCGCGTGCCCAACCTGGCCGACGAGGGACTGGATGTCACCATTCGAATTGGTGATACGGCCGACTCCCGGGTGATTGCCAAGTCGCTTACCAGACTGCATTACGTGACCTGCGCCAGCCCCGAATACCTCAAGGAGCGGGGCACGCCGACCGCTCCGGCAGATCTGGGTATGCATAACTGCCTGGCCTATGTGCAGTGGCAGACAGGGCGCTATCACCAGTGGGAATTTCGCAAAGGCGAGCAAACGCACACCCTAACAC
>JBAZPE010000298.1:0-4246 GCA_041648375.1 Burkholderiaceae bacterium
CGCTTGAGCAATGGCGGCCCGGCCCCCGATTTCGACTGGCAGGCCATCGGCGAAATACTGAGTGCTGTCATCGAGCGCGCGCGGCTACGCGATGACACGGTCGATCTGCGCCTGAAGCTCGAAGCCTCCCTGCCGCTGATCCGCGGCGATGGCGTCCTGCTGGCGCAGGCCGTGGCGAACCTGGTGGACAACGCGCTGAAGTATTCCAAAGGGGCGATCGTGGTGTCGGCGAGCCTGCACAATGCTCAGCTGAACATTGATGTGGCGGATCGCGGATCGACGCTTTCTGCCCACGAGCGCCAGCGAATTTTTCAGACGTTCTACCGCAGCCCGAATGCATTGGGCACACGTGGCGCGGGGCTTGGACTATCCATCGCGCAGGCGGTGGCCCAGGCCCACGGTGGAGGCCTTTCGGTCATGCCACGCCTGGATGGCGGCAATATCTTCCGGCTGAGCCTGCAACTTGCGGAAGTGCCGCCGGTGGCGGCTGAAACGGCAGATGAAGCTGAAGCGGTGCATGAATCTGGTGAAGGTGATCAGGCATCGATTCATTCCTTGCGAAATACATCATGAATGCTGCCACTGCCCACCACGCTGGCACCCGCGTCCTGGTCGTGGAGGACGATCTCGCCCTGCGCACCATGCTGCTGGCCGTGTTGCGGGCAGAAGGGTTCGAGGTGCGCCAGGCCCATGACCTGCAGACGGCCCGCGTCGCCCTGGATGAGGCCCAGGCCGAGCACCTGCCCCCTGCGCTCGTCATTCTGGATCTGAACCTGCCCGACGGCCAGGGCAGCGATCTTTTCAGCTCGCACCCCGGCCTGCGCGAGATGGCCACCCTGGTCATCTCTGCCAGAAGCGAAGAGGCTCATAAAATCGCCTTGCTCGATGCTGGGGCGAACGACTATCTGGTCAAGCCCTTTGGCGTGGGCGAACTGCTGGCGCGGATCCGCGTCGCACTGCGCAGGCGCCCGAACATCGCACCCGCCCAAACAGCCGGGTATGCCTACAAAGGTCTGAGCATCGACCTGGATACCCGCCGGGTCAGCCGGGATGGGGAACTGCTGAAACTGACACCCACAGAATTCAAAATTCTGGCCGTGCTGGCCGCCAAGGCAGGCCGAGTGGTCACCCACAGACAACTACTGGTGGACGTCTGGGGGGCAGAATACTCGGAACACACGCATTATCTGCGGGTATATGTAGGCAACCTGCGCGCCAAACTCGAAGTCGATCCTACTGAACCGCAGTATTTGCAGACCGATGTGGGCGTCGGTTATCGCCTGGCGATCGACTGATTACCTAACCGTTGCACGATCGCACACAATCTGCATGATTTTTATGCGTTCTTTATACCGGCGGCGCTACAAGGAAACTGTCTCCACTACCTGGTTACTCAATGACCACCCCCGCGCTACAACATCCGAACAAAAACAACAGCTTGGCTGCGCTCTCGCTTGGCGCCCTGGGTGTGGTGTATGGCGACATCGGCACCAGCCCGCTCTATGCCATGAAAGAAGTATTCGCGCCTGCCCATGGCATTCCGCTGGACGCGCCCCATATCATCGGCGCAGTCTCGGTGATCTTCTGGGCCTTGATGATCGTGGTCACGTTGAAGTATGTGTTGTTGGTGTTGCGCGCCGACAACCGAGGTGAAGGCGGCATCATGGCGCTCACCGCACTCGCCGGGAAAACCGCTGGCAACAATCAGAATCGCCGCAATGCCCTGCTTCTGCTCGGGCTGTTTGGCGCAGCCTTGTTCTATGGCGACAGCATCATCACCCCCGCGATCTCCGTCCTGGGCGCAGTGGAAGGCGCCGTGCTGATCGCGCCCGGGTTCAGTGATTTCGTCCTGCCGGTCTGTGTGGCCATTCTGGTGGGCCTGTTCATGATGCAACGCTATGGCACCGCCACAGTGGGCAAACTGTTTGGCCCCATCATCGTGGCCTGGTTCGCGACATTGGCTGTCGTGGGTGTCATGCAGATTTCGGCCGAACCTCGCATTCTGCTTGCCCTGAACCCCATGTATGGCATCGACTTCCTGATCGATCGCGGGCCGATGATGTTTGCCGCGTTCGGCACCATCGTGCTTGTGCTCACCGGCGCGGAAGCGCTCTACGCCGACATGGGTCACTTCGGCAAGAAGCCCATCCGACTGGCGTGGTGTGCGTTCGTGCTGCCTGCGCTGGCGCTGAACTATATGGGTCAGGGCGCCCTGCTCATCAGCACGCCTACGGCCCTGGATAACCCTTTTTATCTGATGTTTTCCGAGTCATTCCTGATTCCCGCCGTGATGTTGGCGACCATGGCATCGGTCATCGCCTCGCAGGCAGTTATCTCGGGTGCGTACTCAATGACGCGTCAGGCCATGCAACTCGGTTTTCTGCCGCGCCTGCAGGTCCATTTCACGTCCGACACCGAGACCGGGCAGATCTACATGCCGCAGGTCAACCGGGTGCTGCTGATTGCCGTGCTGTTCGTCACGATTGGGTTCGGCAGTTCATCTGCCTTGGCATCGGCCTACGGTATTGCCGTGACCGGCACGATGTTGATCACCACCATTTTGACCTACTTCGTGGTGCGTCACACGTGGCGTATGCCCTTGCCGGTCGCAATCGGCGCCACACTGGTGTTTCTGACGATTGACGTCGTGCTGGTCGCGTCCTGCATGCTCAAGTTCTTCGATGGCGGCTGGTTTCCGCTGCTGCTCGCGGTCGTCATCTTCACGCTCATGTCAACGTGGAAGCGCGGACGCAAGCTTCTGATGGATCACATCGCTCGCGACGATCCCAGCCTGCTGCCTTTCATCCATGCATTGACCAGCGATCCCGATTTGCCACGCATCCCGCGCACGGCGGTCTACACCACGTCCAGCCTGGATACCGTGCCACAGGCATTGCTGCACAATCTCAAGCACAACCGAGTGCTGCATGAACAGAATGTGCTGCTGACGGTAGTCTTTGATGACGTACCGCATCTGCCACCCGAGCAACGATTGCAGGTTCAACGCCTGCCTGCGGGATTCTGGCGAGTAACCTTGACGTATGGCTTCATGGATTTGCCGGACATTCCCACCGCGCTGATGCATTGCGAAGACCACGGACTGACGATCAATGCCTTCGAGACCAGCTATTTCCTGAGCAGGGAAACAGTGGTGCCGAATGCAGGCAATGGCGTGGGTATGGCGCAGTGGCGCGACCAGCTCTTCGCAGCCATGTCGCGTAACTCGGGCAACGTGGTCGAGTTCTTCCAGTTGCCCGATAATTCGGTCATCGAACTGGGGACGCGCGTGCAGATTTGAGTGCGTTCAGGGTCGAGGTGCAGGCTTGCGGGCAATGCAGCACATTCGATTCAACTCACGTCCGTGCAAAAGCGCATCTCGCTTGGTCACACGGTCCAGGGTGAAGCCGCACTTGGCGGCGACGCGCGCGCTGGCGCCATTACCTTCGAGATACTCGAGATGCAGGCAGTCCAGCCCCATTTTGTCGAAGGCTATCGTTTTGAGTTCAAGCACGCCCTGGGTGACGTAACCCCTGCCCTGATATGCCGGCGCGATCCAGTAGCCCACCGTGCCTTGCCCTTGACCGATATTGACCAGACTGATCGTGCCGATAATGGCGTCGTTCGTTCTCAAGAGAAAGTGCTTCTGTTTGCCCGCAAGGTCTTGCTCAAGCGCATCGTCAACAAAAGCCTGAGTGTTCTCCGGCGCGAGAATGTCATCGACCCAGGGCAGCCAGACGCGAAGCTGCTCGCGATTGGCGTGTGTCAACGCAAAAAGTTCTGGTCCATCCGAGCGCTCAAGCGGGGTCAGTTGGACAGGCGATTGGCTGCAATTGCCTGCGCGGATGATTACGTGGTCAGCAGTTGAGGTGCAGGCGGATGCTGATAGCTCTGAATTGCTCATGATAAGTGCTCGCGGTAAAAGCTCGACAGAAACCATGTCAATCTACCGCAAGAGCCACCACGCAGCGTGATGGCTCTCAAGGTTTTACCAATAGACTGTAGCAGCTCGATCAAAGATGAAAGAGCTCGCTGACATCAGATCATGCGCGTCCGTCAACCGTAGCTTGTGTGCGCACCAGTGCCTCGATCGCTTCATCGGAATAGCCGGCTTCGCGCAGGAGTTCGATGCTGTGCTCGCCCAGTCGTGGTGCGGGACGGGTAAGGTCTGTGGGGGTGCGATCGAATGTGCCCAGAGGCCCCGTGGTGCGCAGGCGGCCCTCGGATGGATGATCCACCTCTCGCACCG
>JBAZPE010000299.1:0-4244 GCA_041648375.1 Burkholderiaceae bacterium
GGGACCGGCCGGCAAGGATGCCGACCTGAAGTCGTTGCTCGCCACGCTCAAGGCGCAGCCGGACTCGGTGACGTTCGCATCCTCGGGCAGCGGCTCGTCCGATCACCTCACAGCAGAACTGTTCTGGCAGCAAAGTGGCACCAAAGGCGTGCACGTACCCTACAAAGGCGGTGCGCCTGCCGTGTCCGATCTGCTCGGCGGTCAGGTCCAGTACTCGTTTGCCAACATCAATGCCGTGATCAGCCACATCCAGGCCGGCAAGCTGCGCGCGCTGGCGGTCACGGGTGACAAGCGCTCTGCCCTGCTGCCCAACGTTCCCACCATGCAGGAGTCCGGTGTGAACAACGTCGATGTCTATTCATGGCAAGCCGTGGCCGCTCCCAAGGGGCTGCCACCCGAGGTACGCAAAACGCTGAACGAGAACATAGTTGCCGTAATCAATGACCCTAGCGTGAAACCCAAACTGCTTGAGCAGGGTTTCGAGATCGTCGGCAATTCGCCGCAAGCCTTCGAGGCCTTTCAGACACGCGAACTGGCCCGCTGGAAAACGGTCATCGAGACCGGCAATATCACCGCCAACTGATCCACCCCACTTCCCCGAGCGCCCAAGGATTGTCATGACCGCATCAAACCCCTCTGCCCAGCCACACGCCACCCCAGTCATCGTGGACATGCAAGTCATTCCTGTGGCTGGCCATGACAGCATGCTCCTCAACCTGAGCGGCGCGCACGGGCCCTTCTTCACCCGCAACATCGTCATTCTCAAGGACAGCGCAGGCCATGTAGGCGTGGGCGAAGTGCCGGGCGGGGAAGCCATCCGGAAAACGCTCGAGCAGGCCCGTGATCTGGTGCTGCGCCAACCGATCGGCACCTGGCAACGCCTGCTGCAGCGCGTACGTACCCAGTTCGCCGACCGTGACCCCGCAGGCCGGGGCAAGCAGACATTCGACTTGCGCACCACCGTGCATGTGGTCACCGCGCTGGAAGCCGCGTTACTGGATCTGCTGGGCCAGCACCTGGGCGTGCCAGTTGCCGAACTGCTCGGCGAAGGTCAGCAACGCGACGCGGTGGAAATGCTGGGCTATCTGTTCTATGTCGGCGACAGGAAGGTCACCGATCTGGCCTATCGCAGCGAACCCGATGCCGAGTCGGACTGGTTCAGGCTGCGACATGAAAAGGCCATGACGCCAGAGGCCATCGTCGAGCTGGCGCGCGCCGCCCATGCACGCTATGGCTTCAACGACTTCAAGCTGAAGGGTGGCGTGCTGCGGGGCGAAGACGAGGTGGAAGCGATCATCGCCTTGCACGAAGCCTTCCCCGAGGCGCGCGTCACGCTGGACCCCAACGGCGGCTGGCTGCTTGCAGACGCGATTCGCCTGTGCAAGGACCTGCACGGCATCATGGCCTACGCCGAAGATCCCTGCGGTGCAGAAGGTGACTATTCCGGACGCGAAGTCATGGCCGAATTCCGGCGTGCCACAGGGCTGCCCACCGCCACCAACATGATTGCCACCGACTGGCGCCAGATGGGCCACGCCATCATGCTGCAATCGGTGGACATCCCGCTGGCCGACCCGCATTTCTGGACCATGCAGGGTTCGGTCCGTGTGGCTCAGATGTGCAACGACTGGGGACTGACCTGGGGATCGCACTCCAACAACCATTTCGACATCTCGCTGGCCATGTTCACCCATGTGGCCGCGGCCGCGCCTGGTCGCATCACGGCGATCGATACCCACTGGATCTGGCAGGACGGACAGCGCCTCACACGCGAGCCTTTCAAGATCGAAGGCGGGCTCGTGCAGGTGCCCAAGCGGCCGGGACTGGGGGTGGACATCGACATGGAACAGCTCGAAAAGGCGCATCGCCTCTACCTTCAGCATGGGCTGGGTGCTCGAGATGACGCGATCGCCATGCAATATCTCGTATCTGGCTGGACTTTCGACAACAAACGCCCGTGCATGGTGCGATGATTGTCGTAAACCCTTGATGTTCAGACATCCGACTCACTGGGACGATAGAACGGTACAATGCCCGCTCTTCACTAGGGCAGGTCACCGCTATGGGTTTTGAACAACTTGCCGCGCTCAGGCAGCAGCTTACCGAGCAGGCAGAACAGGAGCGACGCGCACGACAGAAGTCGTCGCCCGCTTCGGACAAGCAATCTGCTTCCGATGTACGCCCCGGAAAGCCCGGCGCGCCGCAAGGTCGCACTGGCAAGCCAGGCAAGCCGTCGCCGCACGCCGGCAAACCCGGCTCGTCGGGCAATGCGGGCAAGAGCGGCGCGCCTGCTCAGCCTGGCAAGGCCGGATCGTCCGCACGCAGCGGCAAGCCGGGCGGAGCGCAGGCGTCGGGCAGCCGCCCATCGACCCCTGCGCAGGATGTCGATCCGGTCGTCGTGACCATCTCGCGTCTGCAACGCAAGTTCCCGAAAGCCTTCCCCAAAAAACCGGCAGCCAAAGTGCCGCTGAAACTGGGTGTGCATGAGGAACTGCTGGGCCAGGCCGAGGCGCTGGGATTGCCTGCTGAAGACATCACGCTGGCGATCAAGACCTGGTGCCAGGGCGCACGCTACTGGGCCTGCCTGGTCGAAAATGCTGCACGCGTGTCGCTTGACGGCGAAGCCGTAGGCGTGGTGACGGCAGTAGAAGCCAAACGCGCCCGCCAACTGGCGCACCGGCAACGCACCGGTGGCGCCAAACGCAAGAAACCGTCGGCCAAGCCCGATCAGGCCGACGCGACGGCAGCCCAATCCGGTGACGCGCATGCGCCTGCCGACCCGCATGCGACTGCGCCGGTCGACCGCGCCGCACCGGCAGACCACGTTGGGCCTGCCGACCACGCGGCGCCTGCTGATGATCAGGCCGCGCCTGCAGGCCAGGACGACACGAAGGCCACGTCCTCGCAGAATGATGCGGGCACATCAGTCACCGCTGATGCCGCGGTTGATGAGGCATCGACGCCCAGGGCTGTTGCATCGCCACCCGAGACGTCCGCTGAACCCGACGCACTGGCAGTGATGGCAGCAAACACACCGACGGATGTCGCTCCTGCGCAAGGCGAGCCCTCAACGGCAGATGCCGAGAGCGAACAGAAGCGCGGTTGACCCGTTCGCAGGGTGTGGGCAACCCGCCCACCCAGACAGCCCCTCGCCGACAGGCGTAGGGGCTGTTTCATTTCAAAGCCGGCATGGGTGTGCTGCCACTGGGGAACGCGCGAGAACATCGCGAACAGTGCCGCCTCGCTGCCCGAATGAGCGGCCGTCGCTACGTCGCCATGAAAAACACCCCAAGAACCGGGTATGCGATCCTTGGGGTGCAATTCGATGCAGCGTGCTTCCTTGCGGGATGACCCGCGAACCTGCCGAGCTTACTGCTGCACAGCGTACAGATAAACTTCGACGCGACGGTTCTGCGCGCGACCTTCAGCGGTGCCGTTATCGGCCACAGGATCACTGGGGCCACGGCCTTCAGCCGACAGACGTGCGGGGGCAACCCCTTGCTTGGCCAGGTAGCTGGACACACTGGCAGCGCGATTTTGCGAAAGCGTCTGGTTCAGCGCAGCCGTACCAGTGCTGTCGGTGTGACCCACCGACTTCACGCGCAGTTCCGGATGCTGCTGCAGCGAACGAGCAACGCTGTCGAGCACCGGCAACAAGGCCGGCTTGAGATCTGCCTTGCCTGTGTCGAAGGACACATTGCTCGGAATATTCACTTTCAGACTACCATCCGGCATCTCGACCACGTCAATGCCCAACGACGAGGCACCTGATGCCTGCACATCGTCTTTGACGACTTTCCAGTTGTAGCCTGCCAGACCGCCTGCCACTGCCCCGATACCTGCGCCAATGGCCGCGCCGCGTCCATTACCGATCAGTGCGCCAATGCCTGCGCCCACGGCTGCGCCCGCGCCAGTGCCCACGGCGGTGTTGCGTTGTTGGGGCGAGGTGTTTGCGCAGCCTGCCAGCATGAAACCCGCAACCGTCACACATACGAGATGCTTCGAGATATTTTTCATTCGGTGTGTCCTCCCGGAACCTGAGTGTGCCGCGCCAATGCGACACACAGGTTCAGCAAATACCGGGCCCGAATTTCTGACAAAAAAAAACCACCATTCGGACGACGCAGAGGGCCGGCGGAGACGCCGGCGCACCGAGCATGCGAGATGAATGATGGTGTGGCAGGATCAGGTGTCGATGCAGGCACAGCCACGCGTCACACTGACTGACTGGCAGCAGGACGGGC
>JBAZPE010000300.1:0-4237 GCA_041648375.1 Burkholderiaceae bacterium
TACATGCCGCCCCCGCCCAACGCGCCAGCAGGCAGCGCACCCAAACCCGCGCCTGCGCCCGCGCCGGCCGCCACCGCCGTGCCCGTCGTCCCCACCCCTGGCACCGCCACGCTTCCCAACGACCCAAATTCTGACCCCACCCTGCCGCAATGACATCTGCCTTAACCCCTGCCGCATTGGCCGGCGCCCCCCATTTCGCCTATGTCGACAACACGCTGCACGCCGAAGGCGTGAGCCTGGCTGCGATCGCACAGGAACTCGGCACGCCGCTCTACGTTTACTCCCTTGCCGCATTGAAGGCCGCCTGGCACAGCTATCGTGACGCCATCGGCGAGCGCCGGGTGCTGGTCTGCTACGGCATGAAAGCCAACTCCAACCTGGCAGTGCTCAAGACGTTCGCGCAACTGGGCGCGGGGTTCGACATTGTTTCGGGTGGTGAACTGCAGCGGGTGCTGGCCGTGGGCGGTGATCCCGCCCGCGTCGTGTTCTCCGGTGTCGGCAAGCAGGCCTGGGAAATCCGCCTGGCGCTGGAAGTTGGCGTGAAAAGCTTCAATGTGGAATCCGAAGCCGAGTTGCGCCACATCTCACGAATCGCAGAAGCGATGGGCAAGATTGCGCCGATCTCCATCCGCGTGAATCCCGACGTCGATGCACGCACGCATCCCTACATCTCGACGGGTCTGAAGGACAACAAATTCGGCATTGCGATCGAAACCGTTCAGGAGGTCTACCGCCTGGCCGCCAGCCTTCCGGGTTTGGACGTCACGGGTGTGGACTGCCACATCGGTTCGCAGTTGACCGACATCAGCCCCTATCTGGATGCGCTGGACAAGCTCATCGGCCTGATCCAGCGTCTTCAGACCGATGGCATTCACATCCGCCACCTCGATATCGGCGGCGGGCTGGGCATCCGCTACACCAACGAAACGCCCATGGTGCCCAAGGACCTGATCGACCAGGTATTCGACCGACTGAACGCAAGTGGCCTGGGCCAGCTCGAACTGTTGATGGAACCGGGACGCTCACTGGTAGGCAATGCCGGTGTCCTGCTCACCACCGTCGACTATCTGAAGCACGCCGAAACCCGCAACTTCGCCATTGTTGATGCGGCCATGAACGATCTGCTGCGACCGGCGCTCTATCAGGCCTGGCACGGCGTCGTCCCGGTGGCCCTGCATGCCGACGGCCGTGCCGAGCGCCAGACCTACGACATCGTCGGGCCGGTCTGCGAGAGTGCCGACTGGCTGGCGCGTGAGCGGGAACTGGCACTTGCGCAGGGCGACCTGCTGGCCATCGAGTCGGCAGGCGCCTACAGCATGGTGATGTCGGGCACCTACAACTCACGCCGACGGCCTGCTGAAGTCATGGTCGATGGCGATCGCCATCATGTGGTGCGCACGCGCGACACCTTCGAGGACCTGATCCGCGGCGAATCGACGCTGCCGGAATAAGGCTGGAAGGTCTGGTGCGAACGCGTCGTTGGTGCTGACGACTATTGGCGCCGGTGCCCTCGGCTGCCGAAGATGACTCATGCCGACGGCCACTATGGCTGAAGGCCGTTGGTGCTTAAGAACGCTGCCGCTGAAGACCACAGGGACTCGAGGCAGCGGCGGGAGTGATCAATCAGCGAGTGCGCCATCCGCCGCGCGGCCAGCAAACACGGCCCGCCGCGTCCACATTACCCACAGGCAAATCGCTCCAGGTATCACCAGGGTGGCATAGGCCACCCCGAAACCACCCGCCAACCCGGCCACCAGGCCGAACAGCGGGGGGCCCACCACCACGCCCAGGAACGTGAAAGCCAGCGTGCCGCCGGTGGCCACGCCTGCCTGCCCCTTGGGCGCCTGACGCGCTACTTCGGCCAGATACACGCCATTCCAGCCGATCGCACTCGCGCCCAATATCACCACGGGAGCCAGAATGAGCGCCATGGGCGCGTCGCGATCCAACAAGGCGATGCCCACACTGGACAGAATAATCAAGGCACCGAGCACGGCCAGCATGCGCGGCGCACCCAGGAAGCGATCCGACACCCAACCCCACATCATGCGCCCGCACACGCCAGCGATCTGCGAGGCGCCCAGCACCACACCGGCGATGATCAGGGACATGGCCATATCCTGATTCAGCCAGGTCACCAGATAGGTGGTCAGCGACAGCTGACAGATCGAAAACATGAATGAACACAGCGCCAGCAGGCGCAGCGAGCGCTGCCCCAGCACCAGCCGCAATGGCGTCGCCAGGCCTGCACCCAGCGATAGCCGCTGATCAGGCACCCGATCGGCATCAAGCACTCGACAAAGCGGCTGAACCAGCACCAGGCACAGAACAGTGACGGCAGACACCCCCAGGAAAGCAGCCTGCCACCCGATCAGGGTGGACAGGCCAGGCACAATCAGCCCAGCCAATGCGCCCCCCAGGGGAACACCAGTCTGCTTCAAGGAAAACACCAGTGAGAGGCGATGTGCGGGTGTGGTTCGCACAAGCAAATGTGAACTGGCAGGGGTGATGGGCCCGTAGCCGATGCCGATGAGCAGCGCACCGATAGCCATGGTGATCATGGAAGGCACTGCACACAGCGCCAGCCCTATCGCACAGGCACCCAGCCCCATCTGCGACAAGCGAATGGCGCCGAAACGCCTGACACCGGCCCCGCTGATCAGGCTTGCCGTCATGGCACCGACATACACAAGCGCGACATACAGGCCCACATAGGATGCCGACACATCCATCGTCTGCGCCACCAGCGGTGCCACCACGGGCAACGTCAACAATGCCATGGCGACCAACGACTGCACGGTCAACGTCGCAAACAGAACCAGCCAATTCGACGGCTGAGACGGGGTAGTAGATGTCACGGGACTACAGTTCTCCGTAGGAATGCAGGCCCGAGAGGAACATGTTCACACCAAGAAAAGCGAACCCTGTGATCAACAATCCCACCAGCGACCAGTACGCGGCCATGGTGCCCCGCAGGCCCTTGATCAGACGCATATGCAGCCATGCGGCATAGTTCAGCCAGACGATCAACGCCCAGGTTTCCTTGGGGTCCCACTGCCAGTAGGCGCCCCAGGCATCGGCGGCCCACAGCGCACCGAGAATAGTGGCCACGGTAAAGAACGCGAATCCAATGGCAATCGCGCGATACATGATGTCGTCCAGCACTTCCAACGGCGGCAGCGCCCGCGAGATCGGCCCGCGTGCCAGCAAAATACTGCCCACGATCACCGCCCCCACGCCCATGTAGACCGCCCAGGTGGCCGAGATGCCTTCCGTGCGGAACACCATCGGCTCAATGCACAGCAACACGCCGAGCACGAACAGCGGGGTGAGCTTCACCCAGGAGCGCGTCTGACCATGTTCTTTCACAAGATAAGCAAACCCGACCATGGCCGCCAGCGAGAAGGTGCCATAACCGATGAAATTCGCAGGGACATGCAGCTTCATCCACCAACTCTTCAGCGCAGGAACCAACGGCTGTATCTGGGCGGCATCACGGGTGAACGAATACCACAGCAAAAACACGACGGCGGAGGTGATCACCAGCATCACGAATCCGCCCAGCGCCCGCGTGGCATAACGGCGCTCGTAATACAGGTAGAACATGGCGGTGATCAGCGAGAACACCACAAACACTTCGTAGAGGTTGCTGACTGGAATGTGCCCGAGATCAGGCCCCATCAGGTGGCCTTCATGCCAGCGCACCAATAGGCCGGTCAACCCAGAAAACACGGCGCCCCAAGTCAGTGCGGTGCCTAGCCAGGCAGCCGTAGCCGATACAAAGCCCACCCAATAGCAGACCATGGCGATCAGAAATAGCGCGCACATCCACAAAATGGCGGACTGCGACGAAAACAGATACTTCAGAAAGAAGACCTGCTCGGCTCGCGCAAGATCACCTTGATACAGATAAATGGCAAAACCGGCCGCCAGAAAACAGGCGATCATCAGACTGCGCAGCGGACGCCACAACCAGCCCAACCAGGCCAGAAAGGGCACGGTGCCCACGAGGATCATTTTCTCGTAAACATCCATTGACGCGGGAAAGCGATTCAGCAGCACCCCCGCGCACAACGCCAGACAGGCGAAGAAAAGCAGATCGGTCCAATCTGGACGGCCACGGTGAATCCGCGCATCGCCCGTTTCGGACATCGACACGGAAGACTGGCCCCACCGCTGTGCGCCGGCTGCGGTGGGTGGGGTGCTGGCCGAAGAAGCAGACATAGTTAAACCCTCA
>JBAZPE010000301.1:0-4196 GCA_041648375.1 Burkholderiaceae bacterium
TTGGGAGGCCGAGGTGCGCCTTGCGGTTGATCTGGCATTTCCGAATCCCGCCTTGCTTCGCGCGCTCTCAGCATTCGTCGCCTTCGCACCCAACACCCGCATTCAGCTCAGCGAGGTCGTGCTGTCGGGCGCCGAAGAGGCGCTGCGCACCGGCACGGCCGACCTGGTCGTGGGCACCCATGTTCCGGTCGGTTTTCTAGGCAACAGACTGGCCGAGATCCGGTTCATCGCCGTGGCTCACGCCGACCATCGCCTGTTCCAGCTTGGCCGCACGCCTACGACGGAAGATCTGCAGGAAGATATCCATATCGTCGTGCGTGATTCCGGCTCCACCCGTCCACGCGACGACGGCTGGTTGGGGGCCAAACAACGCTGGACCGTGGGCAGCATGGCCAGCTCGCGCGCCATGGTGGCCGACGGTCTTGGCTTCGCCTGGCTGCCCGAACATGTCGTCAGTGCAGACATCGAGGCGGGCATCTTGAAGCCACTGGGACTGGACCAGGGGCAGGAACGATTTGTCGTGCTCTACATGGTTTATGCAGATGCCCAAAGTGCCGGACCAGCCACCCGACATCTTGCGCAGTTGATGGCACAAGCGGTCGAGCCGATGCAGTAACGGCATTGAGCGTGGCAAGTTTCTTGCTGCAGGTCACGTTCAACTCGCAACAGGAGGTAGCGCATGACCTACGGCCGTACCGAAGCAAAGAAACTACTCACCGTCGCCGAGCTCGAACTGTTTGACGCAGGCCGCTCGACAGCTATTCGAAAGCTCACCAAGCCCGAACTGCGCAGCAAGCTTGAACGCAGCCGCAAGATCCGCGACAAGTATCGCGATCTGTTCCGCAGACAACGTCTGGCCATCCGTGCAGAAGTCGGCAGCAAGGCCGGTGCAAAAGGGCAGGCCAATGATCGGACGCGCCAGAAAGAAGAGATCTTTGCCGAATCGGTCGTCCGGTTCGAAACCCGCATCAAGGAAGTTGAAGCGGCGGAAGATAAAGAGTTTGCACGCGCCTGCAAACAGGGCTGAGTGACCTGCTCCATTCACGCACGTGGGCGCACCTTGAGTGGTGCGCCCAAGCGGGAGATCAGTGAAGTGCGTTCACTGATCAGTGGCGCTTGGCACTCGACGACGTGCGTCGGCACCTCACACAGACGCGCTGGCGATCAGTAACGCACGTTGGCGCTCAAGATGAACTGGCGGCCAGGGCCCCAGTCCGCATGGTGCACGCCGTTGGTGCGCACAAAATACTTCTTGTCGGTCAGGTTCAATACGTTCAGCTGCATCGTGGTGTTCTTATTCACCTGATAGGCCGCCATGGCGTCGAAGCGCCAGTACGAGGGAATGTAGACCTTGTTCGTGCCACCACCCGCACCGCCCTGATTACCACCGAACGCCTTGCCGATGAAATACGCCCCGCCGCCCACCGTCAGCTCAGGCAACACCTTGTAGGTGTTCCACAAGCTGAAGCTGTTGCGCGGCGTGTTGGCCAATGGATCACCTTCATTGACCCCGTTGTAGGCACCCTTGACCAGCTTGCTGTCCATGTAGGCATAGCCACCGAACACGTTCCAGCGTGGCGTGATCGCACCCGAGAACCCCAGCTCCAGTCCCTGCACGCGCGTCTTGCCCGCCTGCGCCAACGTGTTGGCATCCACGGCAATCTGCGCGTCCTTGCGTTCGTTATGGAACAGGGCGGCCGTCAGCGCCAGGCGATCGTCGAAAAACGCCCACTTGGTGCCGAGCTCGATCGTGCTGCTTTTCTCCGGATCCAGCTTATTGCTGTCGGCTGAAAGTCCTTCCTGATCACCGCCGCTGATCGTGGGCGGCGTTGACGCCGTGGCGTAGGACACATAGATGCTGCCATTGCTGGCCGGTTTGTACACGAGGCCCGTCTGGTAATTGACGATGCCCCAACTCGCATCGGTATTTTGGCGTGTGCCCCCGCGCGGCGTGTAGCTGCCGTCGATACTGTAGTGGTCGTAGCGCAAACCCAGGTTGGCCTGCCACTGCTCGGAGAACTTGATGGTGTCGAACGCATACAGTGCGCGTGTCGTCGATTTCGATTCCGCCGACAGGTCACCGCGTTTGATGGATCCTGACCAACTGTCCTTGGGATTGGGTGCAAACACGCGCGTGCAGTCGAACTGATTCAACCCGAAGACCGGCGGGCAATAGCTGCCTGCAGTGGTCGTCACGTTGTAGCTCGCATTCTTGTTGCGCTCGGAGGTCAGCTCCACGCCCACGTCGAATGTGTGTTTCAGTGAACCGGTATCGACGCTGCCATACAGCTCGGTCACGTTCGAGAGCATCGTCGTTTTGTTCCAGCGCGATTTCAGTCCACGCTTCATCCAGTACTGTCCGGATAACGGGTCGAACCTCGCGGCACCACCGTCACCGGGATTGGTCAATACGTAATCGTTCAACGTTTCGCCATAACGCGTTGCGTTGCGAACCGACAACTTGCTGTTGAAATCGTGCTCGACTTCCACCGTGCCGATATCGGCTTTGGTCTTGCGGTAATCGCGGTCGAGTACGCCATAGAACTTGTCGCGACCGACGCCAAGAATGCCGGTCGATGTTTTTGTGCCAGGAATCTTGGTGGCCAGCGGAATGCCGTAATCGGGCATATCGTTGGTTTGCAGATGGTAGTAGCTCATGGTCACGCGTGTGGGTGTGCCCAACCCGAATGACAAAGAAGGGGCCACACCGAACTTATCGTAATCCACGACATTGCGGCCAGGTGTGTTGCCCTTTGCGCCCAGCACGTTCAGCCGAAACGCCGAGTCGTCGGTGAACTGCCAGTTGCCGTCAGCCGTGCCACGCAGATAGGCATCGGTGCCCACGCCCAAGGTGCCTTCGGCGAAGTTGCCCAGCTGCGCTTTCTTGCTCACCAGGTTGATACTTCCACCACCCGATCCGCGACCACCAAGCGCGGAATCCGCCCCTTTGATGACTTCCACGCTTTCCAGGTTGAACACTTCGCGCGTCTGGCCGCCCGGATCACGAATGCCATCGACAAAAATATTGTTCGCCGAGGCGCTGCCACGAATGAAGGGGCGATCCGCCTGGGGCTGTCCGCCCTCGCCCGCGCCGAACGTAATGCCGGGCGAGTTGCGCAGAATGTCCTGCAGCGAGGTGGCGGCCGTGTCTTGAATCACGCCTTTGGGGATGACCTGAACCGACTTGGGCGTATCCAGCAAGGGCGCGGTGAATTTCGCCTGGGCGGCGGTCGGCACGGTATAGCTGTCCGGTGACTGCCCTTCGACCCGCACCGGCGCGAGTTGTGTCACGCCTGCGTCGGTGGTCTGTGCAAGCGCCTGGGGGGCCAGAAACAGGGCAGGAATGGCGAACGCGGTACTCAGGGAGGTCGTCAGCACACTGAGCGACCGGGATTCAGGACAATTCAACACATTCTCCTCAAAAATGATAATAGAAGTAATTCGTATTTACATTGAGGGCGGATTGTCAAACCTATGAGCTGAATCCCTGCTGAAAATGGCGTTTGGCGATTTGTAAAAGCCGGATGGCGATCGGAACAGTGGCCTTCTACGATGTCTGCATGCGACAGTCGCCGCTGATCAGACCGCGCTGAGTATCCACTCGATGAAGGCGCGTGCAGGTGCCACGACAGAGCGGCTGGGATCACTCACCAAAAAATACCCGCCCGGGCTGCGAGCCACATGATTCAAGGGCTGCACGAGCGCGCCGCTTGCCAGTTCCTGGGTCAGGTAAGCCCGCTGAGTAAGCGCGATGCCCACCCCTTCGGTGGCCGCCTGCAGGCACAGCACCGCATTGGCCAGCGGCACGAATCGCAGGGTGCTATCAGGCGCCATCCCCTGAGAAGCAAACCAAATGTTCCAGCTATCGGGTGCGATCATCGACCGCAACAGCTTTTCGCTTCTGAGATCTTCAGGAGTACGGATGCGCGCTGCCACCTCGGGCGAACACGCCAGCACGAGTTCGTCTGGAAACAGCAGATCCGCCCGCAGGCCCGGCCAGTTCCCGTCCCCCCGGCGAACCACAAAATCGGCATTGCTCAGATCGGTGTCGTCGGCGCGCGAGACCGTGGCGATCTCGATGTCGATATCCCCGTGTTGGGCATACAGGCTGCCCAATCGAGGCATGAGCCACTTGATGGCGAAACTGGGGATGACCTTGACCCGAATGCGTCGGTTGGCGCCCGTGGCCGTCGCCT
>JBAZPE010000302.1:0-4192 GCA_041648375.1 Burkholderiaceae bacterium
GTCACGGTCGTTGCCCGCGCCTGATCCCGTCTGGCCGCGGGAGCCCCAGCGCGAGCGGGTTTTTTCTTCTGCTTTCGGCGGTGGTGCGGCATTGCGTGCCGCGGCGCGACTGGCGACCACGCGCATGACGAACAGCGCGACGATGATGACGAGCACCCACAACAAGATTTTGCCCACATCAGCTCCGGTGCAAAATGACTTCGAGAACGAAACGCGTGCCGGTGTAGGCCAGCAGCAGGAAAGCAAAACCGGTCAGTGTCCAGCGCAGCGCGACTTGCCCACGCCAGCCCCGAATGCGACGCCCCAGCAGCAGCCCACCAAATGTGAGCCAGGACAAAAGCGTGAAGACGGTCTTGTGATCAAAGGGCAGAATTTGGCCCGTGAGCATCATCGAGGTGAACGAACCCGAGCCCACGGCCAGGGTGAGGGTGATGAAGCCCACTGCAATGACACGAAACAGGATGCGTTCCTGCACCAGCAGTGGCGGCTGGGAATCGAGCAGGCGGCCGACGATGGTGCGCTCGGCCGGGGCTTCCAGGGGACGGTGCAGGCGGCGTTCAAGCAGGGCCATCAGCAGGGCCTGCAGGGCGGCGACTGTCATCAGGCCATAAGCCGCCAGCGCAATCAGCAGGTGGGCGCGCAGCAGCGTGCTGTCGCCATGCACGACAATGGTGCCCTGGGGCCACAGTGCCGCCAGGGCGGTGGCCAGGGTGGCCGCCGGGAGCAGGAAGAGCTGCAGGCCGTCGATGCGCACGAACAGGCTTTCCAGCCAGAACACCAGCAGGCCCAGCCAGACGGCTGCCGACAGGGCCAGGGACCAGCCCACGAAGAGCGCACCGCCGGGCAGCATGCCCAGTTTCAGGCCAATGCCGTGCAGCACCAGCGCGATCAGGAAGATGCCACGCAAGCGATTACTGCTGCGCTCGATGCTGGCACCACGTGCCAGACGCACCCATAAGAGGATGGCCAGCAGGGCGTAGGCGACTGCTGCCGCGCCGTGAAATACAATGCCAGAAGACATTAACCACCGTATCGTTCGCCACCCAGTGATGGGTGGCCGCAATGGAACCGCACGTCGATGGACGCAGCGGCCACGTTCTAATTGATTAGTTTAAGCGGAAACGCCTCTCATGCTCGATAACTTAACGCAACGCCTCACCAGGGTGGTCAAGACCATCCGGGGCGAAGCCCGTCTGACGGAAACCAATACGCAGGATATGCTGCGCGAAGTGCGCATGGCATTGCTGGAGGCTGACGTCTCGCTGCCTGTGGTGCGCGATTTCGTGGCCCGCGTCAAAGAAAAGGCCATGGGCGAGGATGTCGTGGGCAGCCTCAAGCCCGGCCAGGCCCTGGTGGGCGTGGTCAACCGCGAGCTGACCGCGCTGATGGGCGGCGATCTGGGCCCGCATGCCAGCGAGTTGTCGCTGTCAGTGCAGCCGCCTGCCGTGATTCTGATGGCCGGCCTGCAGGGTGCAGGTAAGACCACGACCACCGGTAAGCTGGCCAAATGGCTGTCCGAAGGGCAGCACGTCCAGAACGGGCGCAAGTCGGGCAAGAAGAAAGTGCTGGTGGTGAGCGCCGACGTATATCGCCCGGCCGCTATCGAGCAGCTGAAAACCGTGGCCGGCCAGGTCGGGGTGGATTTTCTGCCATCGGACATCAGCCAGAAGCCGCTGGATATCGCTCGCAACGCCGTCGATCACGCCCGCCGCCATCACTATGACGTGCTGATCGTCGATACAGCCGGTCGTCTGGGTATCGATGAAGCGATGATGATCGAGATCCGGGCACTGTATGACCAGATCAAGCCGGTCGAGACGCTGTTCGTGGTCGATGCCATGCAGGGCCAGGATGCGGTAAACACGGCCAAGGCGTTTGCCGATGCCCTGCCGCTCACGGGCATCGTGCTGACCAAGCTGGACGGTGATTCACGCGGGGGCGCCGCGCTGTCGGTGCGCCATGTGACGGGCAAGCCGCTGAAGTTCGTGGGTGTGTCGGAAAAGCTGGACGGGATCGAGCCTTTCCACGCAGACCGGATGGCGCAGCGGGTGCTGGGCATGGGCGACATCGTGTCGCTGGTCGAGCAGGCACAGCAGAACATTGATATTGCCGAAGCCCAGAAGCTGGCGGCCAAGATCAAGACGGGCAACAAGTTCGATCTGAACGATTTTCGGGATCAGCTGGGCCAGGTCAAGAAGATGGGCGACATGAGCTCGATGCTGGAGAAGCTGCCGGCGCAGTTCCAGGCGGCCGCCGGGCAGTTGCAAAGCGGTCAGGCAGAAAAGCAGTTGCGTCGCACCGAAGGCATTCTGAATTCGATGACGCCGGCTGAGCGTGCCAAGCCCGAGCTGATCAAGGCACAGCGCAAGCGCCGCATTGCCGCAGGCTCTGGTGTGCCGGTGCAGGAAGTGAACAAGCTGCTGAATCAGTTCGAGCAGATGCAGGGCATGATGAAGCAGATGCAAAAGGGCGGCATGGCCAAGATGATGCGTGCCATGGGCGGCATGAAGGGTCTGGCTGGCAAGCTCGGCAAGCGTTGACGGCAAGCCAGCGCAGCAAAGCAAAGGGGGCAGCCTGAATGAGGGCTGCCCCCTTGTGCTTCAGCCGAAGCTTGGTGATCTGAGCGGGTTCAGCCTCCGCCGACGGCCACCACGACTTCCAGCTTGTCGCCTTCGGCAAGCGCGGTGGTCGGGTGAGCGCTTTTGGGCACGATGTCGCCGTTGCGTTCGACGGCAACCCGCTTGCCGGTGTAACCCAGGCTCTCCATCAGGCCAGCGACGGTCATGCCGTCATCGCATTGGCGAGGCTCGCCGTTCAAAGTCAGTTGCATGGTCCATCCTCGGGCGCAAATCATGCCGTGTCTGCAGGGGTGCAGGTCGGGCATCAGGCCAAATTATAGTCATGCTGCGGGGCTGGCCTGGCGGCAGCGGCGAACGTTCGATTGTCAGGCGCGGTGCCGTCAGTATCCCGCCGATGCTTCGCTTGACTTTGGCGCGGCTTCGCCTGCTTGCGGTGCCGTGATCGGGGCTTCGGGCTTGAAGAGCGCAGACAG
Organism: Burkholderiaceae bacterium; assembly: GCA_041648375.1. Taxonomy (GTDB): domain Bacteria; phylum Pseudomonadota; class Gammaproteobacteria; order Burkholderiales; family Burkholderiaceae_B; genus Schauerella. The sequence goes on from JBAZPE010000302.1 coordinate 3,053, forward strand.
CTTGCGCGCGGCGTTGGCATACACCAGCACATCCACACCGGTTGCGACGAAGGTGCAGCCCATATCCAGATACTTGCGGGCCAGGGTGGCATCTGAAGTGAGGGTGCCGGCAGCCTTGCCGCTGGCGATGATGGTGCGCATGGCGCCTTCGATGGCGGCCTGCACCTCCGGGTGACCCGGGCGGCCGCGGAACCCCATGGAGGCGGCCAGGTCGGCGGGGCCGATGAACACGCCATCGACGCCCTCCACCGCGCAGATGGCTTCCAGGTTTTCCAGCGCGGTGACGGTTTCCGCCTGCACCAGCAGGCAGATTTCGTCGTCCGCCACATCCAGGTAGTCGGTGCGTGCGCTCCAGGCTGAGGATCGCCCGACAGCACTGCCCACGCCACGAATGCCGAAGGGCGGGTAGCGGGTGGCCAGCACCAGGTTGTGCGCCTGCTCGGCGGTGTCGACCATGGGGATCAGCAGGTTCTTGGCGCCGATATCCAGCAGTTGCTTGATCAGCGGCACGTCGCCCGAGACCGCGCGCACCACGGGCGCGGCGGCGTGGGGGGCCACGGCCTGTAATTGCGCGAGGATGCTGCGCACGTCATTGGGCGCATGCTCGCCGTCGATAAGCAGCCAGTCAAAGCCTGTGGTGGCCGACACTTCCGCCAGGTAGGGATCGGCCATGGACAGCCACAGCCCGACCTGGGCGCGGTTGTCTGCAAGGGCGGCTTTGAACGGGTTGTGTGCGGGCATGTTGGGGCTCCTGAAGGTGAAAGGGATCAAGCGCGAAGGGGTTCTCGGCTAACCATAACAAGACTTTGAGGCCGCCGGGCTTATGGCGGCTGTGGGTTGCGCGGGCAAAGGACGCCGGTTAAATGAACCGACAGACATACGGACAGATGTGGGGAAACGGGTCGGTTCGGTCGACCCCTTCAGCTCACGATGCCCAGATGCCAGGGGACGAACTCGTGATCGCCCAACCCCAATGCTTCGCTCTTGGTCGGCTGGCCAGACGCCGCCTTGAGTATGTGTTCAAAAATGCGCTGACCCATCTGCCCGATGTCGACCTCGCCATCCAGCACCACGCCGCAGTTGATGTCCATGTCTTCTTCCAGACGCGCATACATGGCAGAGTTGCTGGCCAGTTTGATC
>JBAZPE010000303.1:0-4183 GCA_041648375.1 Burkholderiaceae bacterium
CAAGGCAGGCGCCGGCAGCAACATCGGCATGCAGTATGTGGCGCGTTCGGCACCGGATGGCTACACGCTGGTGGTGGGCGGCAGCGCGGCGGCCGTCAACCAGACGCTCTACACCAATCTGAACTACTCGCTGGAAAACGACTTCAAGCCGGTAGGTGGCATTTTTACCGTGCCCCTGATTTTTCTGGCCACACCGCAAAGTGGCATCAAGACCATGCCGCAACTGATCGAACGCGCCCGCGCCACGCCGGGTGAGCTGGCCTATGCCAGCGCGGGCATCGGCGGCACGCAACACCTGTCGGCGGAGATGGTCAATGCGGCAGCGGGTATCAACCTGCGCCACATTCCCTACAAAGGCAGTGGCCCCGCGCAAGCCGACTTCCTGGGCAATCACGTGCCGCTGATGGTCGATTCGGTCACCGCCGCGCTGCCGCACCTGGCCTCCAAGGCGGCCGTGCCCCTGGCTGTCACCACCCGCGAGCGCGTGCCGCAACTGCCGGACGTGCCCACGGTGGCTGAATCTGGTCTTCCGGGTTTCGAGGCGGTGGGCTGGGCCATGATTTTTGCGCCCGCAAAGACACCGGCTACTGTCGTCTCGTTTCTGAATGAGAAGATCAACGCCATTCTGCGCTCGCCTGAAATGGCCAAGGTTCTGACGGATCGCGGCGGCATGCCGCTCATCTACAGCGTGCCGGAAGGTCAGCGCTTTGTGTCAGCCGAAGTGAAGAAATGGGGGCAGGCGGTCAAGGACTCGGGAGCGTCGATCGACTGAGGCGGCGAAGGCGTGGGGGCGTCATCCGTCATTGACCGGTCGTGATGCTCCTTGCTTTCAACGAACGCAGTTCCTCTTCAAGCTCTTCGATTCGGTCCAGGTACTTCATGAAGAGGGCCGCTGTGAAAATATCCAGGTCGAAGTCCACACGTAGCCTGCTCACGGTGCGAAGCTGCACGATGTAGTGCGCGCTGAAGCGCTCGGACTGCATTGGCATGGGCGTCAGGGCGCCGTAGTCGATGAGCTCGACGAGGTCGTCGCTGCTGATGCCGCAGGCCGTTGACAGCTCCACAAGCGAGACAGCTTCGCGCGAGTCCAGCCAATTCATGTCAGGTGGCATGGGATGCATGGTTTTGCTCCTTGGTTGCGGATGCGCGCGGATTGAATGTCGACACCTGCGAAAGCTGCGTATAGAGTTCCCGCTCGCGCGCGGTGAGCGTGGCAGGCATGGCAATGTGAACGACGGCGTAGAGGTGTCCGCGCCCCCCTTTGCCATCTTGCAGGCCGCGTCCACGCAATCTGAGCTTGCGACCGGTCTGCGTGCCCGCCGGGACGGTCAGCATGACGGCCCCATCCAGCGTGGGCACCTGGATATCCTTGCCCAGCGCCGCTTCCCAGGGTGCAAGCGCGAGATCGAAGTACAGGTCGTGCCCATCCGTTCGAAAAACGGGGTGGGGCGCAAGGGTGATGTGAAGATAAAGGTCGCCGTTCTCACCCCCGTTGTGACCTTTCGCGCCTTTGCCTCGCAGTCTGAGCTTCTGGCCTTGGGCCACGCCTGGCGGAATGGTCACTTCCAGTGTTTTCGTGTCATGGCCTTCGTTCAGTGACAGGTTGACGGTTTTGCCAGACAGCGCGTCCTCCAGGCTGATCTGGATCGCAGCCTCATAGTCACGACCCCGGCGCGATCTGGGCTCGTGCGCATATCCACCCATGTGTCCTCGGCCCATGCGGGCCAGAAAGTCCGCAAGGTCTGCCTCATCGAAAGACGGGACGTCCGATGCGGCATCACGTTGCCACTGCGGTGGCGGTGAAAACTCCTCGCCTGCGGGATGACGCCCCAGTTCGTCATAGGCCGCACGCTTTTCGGGATCCTTCAGCGTGGCGTAGGCTTCAGCCACCTCCTTGAAGCGCGATTCCGCATCGGCTGCCTTCGACATATCGGGGTGATGCGTGCGGGCAAGTTTCCGATAGGCTTTCTTGATCTGGTCGAGGTCCGCATCGATCGGCACACCCAGGGTGGCGTAATAGTCTTTGTATTTCACAGCGCTCGTCCTTTAAGCGAAGATAAAGGTGCGCATCCGTAAGCGCTAACCGTAAGCTTTTTTAACCTTGGTGCTGCTCGTAACCCGCCAGCTTCTGCAGCGTTTCGACATTCAGGATTTCGACATGGCGCTGGTGCACCGCCAGTATTTTCAGATGGTGCAATCTCGACAGCGCGCGACTGACGGTCTCCAGCTTCATACCCAGATGATTCCCGATTTCCTCGCGCGTCATTCTCAGATGGAATTCCTTTGAGGAATAACCGGCATCAGCCATGTGACGTGCGTTTCTGCACAGGAAGCCGGCGATACGCTCCTGCGCGCTTAGGCTGCTGAGCATCATCGACAGCGCGCGCCCGTCCTCCAGGTCCCGTGTCATCAACGTGTTGAAATGTTCCTGTACACGCTGATCGTCACGGCAGCGTGACAGCAGACCTTCCAACGAGACGACGCAGACCTGCGAGTCCTCCAGCGCGATGGCATCGCATAGGTAGATTCCGCCACTTTGCGCATCCAGGCCCAGTACCTCCCGAGCCGCAGGGAAGGCCAGAATGTGCTCTTTGCCTGATGGATGGGTGCGTGACAGCTTGAAGGAACCACACACGATCAGGTAGGCGAATCTGAAAGCATCCGCGGTGCGGAAAAGCGCCTGACCTCGCAAGAGGGTGCGTCGTGCCACGACCACGGGTTTCGCCTGCACAGCATGGGACTGCTCGTCGCAATGACACGCCTGATGCAATGGGCAGGCAAGACAGCTGGGTATGTCACCGACTGCGCTGAATTCACCCGTTTGGTGCTCTGGGTGAGCACGGGTTTGCGACTCGGGTTGCACGGATGGTTGCATGGCTTGCCTCCTTGAAGGCATGACTGCATGGTGCACGGATGGGAGCCGAAGTGGCCTGTGACAGTAACGACGCACGTGAGGTCGCGACCGGGCCTGTCGTCATGGGTCCGATTGTAGTCTTGCTGCGTGCGTATGTGCCTCAAATAGTAAAAGGGCCAGATCCATGGTCTGGCCCTTTTAGTGTTTCTCACTGTCTGATGGTGCGTTTAGTGTGAGAACAGAACCGGCAAGGTCATCTCGCGCAGCAGATAGGCCGTCGCGCCACCCATGATCCACTGTCGAATTCGACTATGGCCATAGGCGCCCATGACGATGAGATCACTGTCGCAGTCCGACGCAACGGCCAGAATCATCTCACCCGCAGTTGAGCCCTGCGTATCGCGCGTGATTTCCTCCACGATCGGGTAGTCATGCGCAAAACAATAGGCTGCCAGGTCATCCATCAGCATGTTTTCCATCTGACCGTCGGCAGGTTTGGTGTTCATGGTCAGAACCGTCAGGTGGTTGGCCTTGTCCAGAAATGGGGCCGCGTCTGCCAGTGCGCGGGATGCCTCGCGGGAGTGGTTCCAGCAGCACAGCACACGCTCGCCAATCGCCGGGAACGTTCCCGCCGACGGTATGACCAATATCGGGCGACCGGCAGTGAGCAGCAACTGTTCGATGAACCGCCCACCCGATATCGAAGCCGTATCAGCGTCGTTCTGCTGCCCGAGGATCAGGAGATCATTGCTTCGGGCGTGCGTGGCGACGACATCTGCGGTGTCTCCCGTGCCGTGGCGGGTCGACACGGATACGGCGTGTGTCTGTCCCAGGTGCTTGAACGATTTTTCGACCTTGATTCTGGCTTTTGTCTGTGTGGTTCTGAAAACCTCGATTGCACCTTCGGTCAGCACCGAGTCATCGTAGAAGTACTGGGGGTCGGGATAGCTTGCATAGATGCCCGTGACATGGGCGTCGTGAACCTTGGCGAGCTGCATGGCCACCGCCATGCGCCGCATGCAGTCCTTCCCTTGATCCAGATGCACGGCAATTCGTTTCAACGACATGATGTCATCCTTTCAAGGGGGCGGTGGCATTGGGCCATGCGTGTTGGCACGAGCGCCTGCATGATATCTTTGGCCTTCATGATCGGACTCCAGCATGGCTCAATCCATGATGATCCGATGATGAGGCAAGCGCGGCCGGGCCGCCTTGATCCAAATCAAGAGCGGGCAATCGAACCGGATTCGACTCAGTCTCTAAAAGCCCTGAGCACGCTGACGCCTCGGGTGAGCCGCCATAGCCCGATCAGCAGCATCGTGGCCACCC
>JBAZPE010000304.1:0-4177 GCA_041648375.1 Burkholderiaceae bacterium
TGCCGCGCGCTTCCATGCCCGGCAGAACAGCGGCAATGCCGTGCAGCACACCACGGATGTTCACATCGATCATGCTGTTCCACTCCTGCACCTTGATCGCATTCATCGGTGACAGCGGCATGATGCCGGCGTTGTTGACGATGACGTCCACCGGACCATAGGTCTGCTCGGCGAAGGCCACCATGCGTTGAACATCCTCCAGGCGGGTCACGTCCACGGCCTGATAGGCGGCCTGAAAGCCTTGCGACTGCAAGGCCTGGCACAGTGACTGCAGACGTTCGGTTCGACGCGCCCCCAACACCAAACGATGTCCCTGGGCCGCTAGCAGGTGCGCCGTCGCCTCGCCGATGCCGCTGCTGGCACCGGTCAGTACGATGACCTTGGATTGTTTCGTTGATGGTTTCATGAGGGCTCTCCTTGATGAGCAGGCGACATTGCGCCGGGCGGCGCAATGCGTATCAATGACTAAATGCTAGTGTTCAGCAGATGCCACGCATAGCGTCATTCGTCTGCGATGATTGCCTGATCCTCTTCCTCATCCAGTGCGCTTCTCGATCGAAACCAAGCCCAGACAGTTGATCCGCGCCTGCACCAAGGCGGCCGGCGCATGTGCGCGGTTCGGTTGCGAGACCCCGGTGACAGCAACAACGTGCTTTAGGAGACCTCCTGAAAACCCAAATTGGGTACAATCGATCCCAATATGGGTATTAAAACCAAATCCTCCCTCTCCGGCGGACTCGCCGACGCGCTCTTTCCTGGAACCAAGCAACGGGTTCTCGGGCTACTGTTTGGCCTGCCGGAACGCAGCTTCTACGCCAACGAGATCATAGGTCTGCTTGACAGCGGTGCGGGTGCAGTCCAACGCGAACTGGCATCTCTCGCCACACATGGTTTGGTGACAGTGAAAGCCATTGGCAACCAGAAACATTACCAAGCCAATCCTCAGTCGCCTATCTTTGCCGAGCTATGCGCAATCGTCAGAAAAACGGTAGGTTTGGCGGAACCGCTGCGCGACGCGCTCGCACCTTGTGCTGAAAAAATCACTGCTGCATTCGTGTACGGCTCGATTGCCAAGCATACTGATACCGCTCGCAGCGATATCGACCTGATGCTCGTCAGCGAGGACATTAGCTACGGTGATGTGTTTGTAGCACTGGAGGACGTAGGCAACGCGTTAAAGCGTCCAGTCAATCCTACGATTTTGACCCATCGCGAATTCAAAAAACGCATGCAACGGCAAGAATCATTTTTGACCCGCGTCTTGGCACAGCCCAAGATCTGGATCATAGGAGGCGAAGATGACCTCCCCATTTGAAAGTCTCACTGGCCCCGGAAAGCCGCTGAAGGCCGAACCTCCTGACACGCGCGAGTTCGAAGGGCTAAAGCGATCCGGCCACGCTCGCCTGGCAGATGCTCTGAACAGCTCGCTAGCACTCGAAAGCAGATTTGATTTGGCCTATAACGCCGCTCACGCATTTTGCTTGGCAGCGTTGCGATGGCATGGCTACCGCTCCACGAATCGCTTTCTCGTTTTTCAGCTCCTGCCACATACCGTTGGCCTAGGGCCTGCGGTATGGCGGGTACTATCGAAATGCCACGACCTGCGCAATCTTGGTGCGTACGAGGGTGATCTTGATGTCGATGATCGTGTTGTCACCGATCTCGTTGCTGCGTGTCAGATTGTTGCCACTAAGATCGATGCCCTGGCTCCACTTCATCCTGGCTCAGAGTAATCAATATGAGCTTGCAAAAAGGTAGCAGGAACGAACGACACTGCGCATGCTCGCCGAGTCGCTGAGTTGACCATCACCACGCCGTCCACTTACACTACCGGCATGATCGCCGCCCGCACACCCTCCTTCGTATCCTGCGCTGTCTCGCTCCCGAGCCCGGCGCATACGAACGTGCGCGCTGACTTCAAGATCTATCTCGCCGCGACCCGGGTCCGTTACGCGGACGCACTTTCCTAAGCCCGGCGATACCCACCTCCCCTTATTTGCGCATTGTTTCTATCGCCGGGCCACACGCTCAGCGCGACTGACGCCGCTTGCTTCGTGCTGGCGACGCACATGGAAACTCGCATGCCGTCACACACTCCGGACGGGGTCATCCCACGTCCCTCTTCTACGCCTATCGCCAGCACCGCGTTCCCTGCTTTCTCCAGCGGCGCGGTCGGGACCCTACGCAGACCCCGACCGTGCTGGGCCTGGGCCTTGGCCGAGAGCACCTGCTTCGGCCCATCACGGCCGGGAGCAGCGTCATGACCGAACTCGCGCTTGCAGACATCACACGCAATTTCATCAAGGCCAAGCAGCCCTGCGCCACCGGCTACCGCTGGTTCCTGCGGCGCCAGGAATTTGGCAGTGGTTATCAGACCCTGCTCGATGACCTCGTGCGCGACGGACTCGTGGACGATGCGTGCTGGTTGCTGGATCAATTAGGCCCCACCAGCGACGTGCTGCGGTTGGAGACGCTCGATGCCGACGCGCTGGTCTTCGCCGGTCGTGTCGAATGCGCCGGCAGCGCCGATATCGGCACCGTGCTGAGAACGGGGCGAGGATTCGACGCACGTGGTGGCGTGTGTGTCGGTGAACGCCTGCAGGTGGGCGAAAGCCTGCATGTCGGTGGTGCGGTTCAGTGCGGCGGAACGGTCGATGCCGGAGATGACATTCGCATCGAATGGGGATTGACCGCCGCCGGCACGGTGAGGTGCGAAGGGCTGCTGCGCACGGGCTGGGGCGTGACGTGTGGCGCCGATGTGCGCGTGGCTGGCGAGGCGCTGCTGGGTCAGGATGCCCACATCGACGGCGACTTCGTCTGCGGGCAGGGGGTGAAGATCGGGGGTGAACTGCACGCACACGGACAGATCGATGTGCGCCGCGGGATCGACGCGGGCGCCTCGGTCACCAGCGCGTTGCATATACGTGCGGGTTGGGGCATTCGCTGCCAGGGCGACATCGTGTCGGGCGGTGCGATTCGTGTTGGAGAAAGCCTGGTGGCCACCGGCGTGATTGAAACCGGTGAAGGGTATGGCATCTTCGCAGGCGTGGACGTCAGCATGGATGCCTGGGAAGACAATGCCCGGGTCAGTGCCCGAAGCAAGCCGCAGCGCCTGATCAGCGGGTGGTGGTGTGCATCATGATGACGTCACTGCTGCCCCGCAGAATGATGGGAAGCCTCACCGACAGTGCCTTGCTTCCTGGCAGATGCCTGCGCGAAGGCCCGTTTGCCGGATGCGGGTTCGGCGGGGGCCACGCGCGGGCGCGTCGATATGGCGAGAGTGCGAGGCTGGCTCCACGCCATCCGCTTGCTACGGCTTTGCGGGCGCTGACCACCGCCATCAGCGAATTGCGCATCGACGTCGCGCTGCCCGAGCAGGACATGGAGCGCGAGCTTCAGGCCCTGCACGAACGCTGGTGCCTGCGGCCATCGCATCTGGACATTGCGCAAGGCCTGCATCTTCCTGATCAGTCCCTTAGCTTCAGAATGCGCCAGGCCGATGGCGAACATTTCATCTACGCGATCGACCACCGACGCAACGCGCTCGCAGCCTACATCGTGATGAATCGCCTCATCGAGTTGAACCGCCGCGCCGACCGCCATTTGCGATCCCCCCACACCAAGGTCGCCCGGGCATACCGTCGCATGGGCATCACATCTGCGGTGTATCGCTGGTGGCTGGATTCCGGGCGCAGCCTGATCTCGGGGGCACGCCAGTCGCAGGCAGCCTATGCGCTGTGGCTATCGCTGGCGCAAGATCACCCCACGGTTCACGTCAGCCTGACCGGCAAGCGCGTGCGCGTGGTACCTGCACCGCTATTGCCTCAAATACTCGACGACATCGACACGCGCATGGTGTTGCTGGGGCGGGGATGTGCTGTGGATGCGTTCGAGGGATGACAAGGCTCGACGTCACGACCCCATGCGCTCGAGCAGTCGTGGAATCGCAGACGCCGTCAGTGCCACGCCCGACGCGGTCAGCAGTCCCAGAACGATCTGCCGAAACCGCGTCTCGCTGATACCCACATACAGCCGGGCGCCCAGCAGCGTGGGGATCAGCATGGCTGGCGCCACGATGGCGAACAGCGGCAGCATGTCGCGCGTGACGATACCTGTTGCCAGGTAGGTGCCCATGGTCACCAGCAACATGGACAGGTTGAAGTTCTGAATGACCGAG
>JBAZPE010000305.1:0-4159 GCA_041648375.1 Burkholderiaceae bacterium
GTGCCGCACAGGCGCGTCTGCACGCGGCCACGGCCAGAATCGGATTGGCCACCGCCGACCTTTTTCCACGTGTGACACTGGGTGCAAGCATGGGCCTGGAGTCCACCGAGGGCAGCAAGTTCGGGGAATGGGGCACGCGCACCTGGCAGATCGGACCCAGCCTGAGTCTGCCGATCTTCGATCAGGGCCGCAGGCGCTCGGTCATCACGCTGCGACAGCTGGAACAACAGGAGGCCGCGGTGGCCTTTCAGCAGACCGTGCTGAAAGCGTGGCAGGAGATCGACGATGCCTTGACCGGCTATTCGGCAGAGCGCAGGAAGAACGCCGCACTGCACGCACGCCTGGCCAGCGCCGAACAGACCTGGGCGCTGGCACGCGCGCAATACACGAACGGGCTGATCACCTACCTTCCGCAATTGGACGCCGAGCGCAATCTCCTGCAGGTGCGCCGCGACATGACACAAAGCAACTACCGGTTGTTCACCGCACTGGTGGCGGTCTATAAATCCGTCGGTGGGGCTGAAGCTGACAAACACTGAGTCCCCGGAAACCGTCTCTATAGGAATGGATCATGCCCATCCTGCTCGTGAAAGCTGCGGGGCAATTTGCATGAAGAAAGCGACATCTATGTGCATTTGGAAAAACACGACAACACGTGCTTGCCCGCAACGAAAGTAATTTCAAACAGCAACAAACGCTTTTCTTTTACTTTGAGCCCGCAACAAAACGACGTAGCATTGAAACATTACGTCACTCTAGCGTGCCTAATGAAAGCTTTAGTTGCTGCGGTAATTGCTGTTCTGGCGCTGACTCATATGGGCTTCACCCAGAGAACGCCTGTGGACCGGGTTGTTCTCGAGGGGGCGTGCCAGACAGGTCTGGAGGGTGTCTCGATCGGTACGGTGTGCACCTACCAACATGCCGTCATGACCGGCTCTGTATCTCCCCGTGGCTACGAAGTGTCCAGCCGCGGCTTCGTTCATTTTGTGCAGGCGGAAGACATCCGCTCCGTCAAGGCCCAGGCCCAGGCCTCCCACGGTGACGTGCTGTCCACCTTTACCTGGCGCACCTGGCTGATGCTGGCCATTCTGTTTTCCGCACTCGCCGTGTTCTATCGCGAGACACGAGGCATGATCGGTATGGCGTTCATTCGGCCCTCCCTGGCCAAGCCTCACCCGCCACACTGAACGCCTGGCCTCACTCGGGCACAATAGCCGGGTGAGCACACCTTCAACGCCCCGCACCCTCTTCCGAACGATTCGCCCCCATGGCAGGCACGCAACGCTGCGCGTGCCAGGGTGGTTGAGGACGAGGTGCGCGCGAGGTGGTTTGATATCGGCAAGCATGCGAGTGTGGTTGATCTCGGCATGCATGCGAGCGTGGTCGATCTCGGCATGCATGCGAGCGTGGTCGATCCCGACATGCATGCGAGGGTCGCTGCTGGCAACGTGCATGCTGGGCGTGATGGGCACGGTCGCTGCCGGTCAGGCATCGGAATCACGCACCACCCTGCATGTGGAACCCTCAAGTTTTGCACCAGTGGTGATCTATGAGACCGCGACCGAGCGCTGCATGACGTTCACACGCGTCAATAACCCGAACGCGGAGAGCTGTTATCGCCTGGCTGACCCTGAAGCGGTGGCGTTCGATTACACCCGCATGATGGTCTCCGCACTGATGGTCAAGCCTGCGCCGCAGCGAATGCTACTCATCGGCCTGGGAGGGGGGACGCTTGCTACGACGCTGGCCACCCTCGTGCCCGACGCCTCCATCGACAGTGTCGAGATCGACCCGGCCGTCGTCAGCATGGCGACACGTTATTTTGGCTATCGCATCTCGCCCATGCAACGCGTTCATATTGCCGATGGCCGAGCGTTCATCGTCGACGCAGCCGAAAAACATGAACGCTATGACATGGTCTTGCTCGATGCCTTCAGCGACGACTACATCCCGGCGCATATGATGACTCGGGAATTTCTGGGCCACGTGCGCGGCGTGCTCGCGCCTGACGGTATCGTCGTGGCCAACACTGCCGGTGAGGGTCCCCTGCACGCGCGGGAGACGGCGACCTATCAGGCCGTGTTCGGCACTGTGCTCAATTTTCCGGCGCGCAACCGAATCATCGTGGCGTCATCCGACCCCTTGCCCGGCGACGACGCGCTGCGCCGACACGAAGCCCTGTGGCGCGCCCGGTTGGCACAGGTGGGCATCAATTCATCGGTGTTCTTCGATCGCCTGCAGCGCCTGACCGCAAACTCATTGCGCCATGACGCAGCCCCCGCCGATGCGACCGAGTCGCGCGGCTCGTGCGGCCGCGACGCCACATCCGCGCCACGCGTGCTAACCGACGCCGCGATCGACCAGGCCATGAGCCAGGTCGATCCATGCGCTCATTTGCCCTGAAAGACCGGGGTCCGTCGCTCGCCGTAGGACTGGATGCCTTCCTTGAAGTCTTCGGTCTTGAATTGCCAGGCCTGCTCGTCGGCCTCGTGCGCCAATGCGCGCTCGATAGCGTCGGCATACCCTGCACGCAAGGTGGCGCGCGTGGACTGCACCGCCAACGGTGAAGACTCCGCGATCTCTCGCGCCAATGCGAGCGACTGTTCGCGCACATCACCCGGCTCGGCCAGTACATCGGCCAACCCTAAGCGCAGCGCTTCGCGCCCATCGATTCGACGGCCGGTGAACATCAACAAGGCGGTTTGCTGATCGCCAACGACGCGGGGCAGCGAGACACTCAGGCCAAAGCCAGGGTGAAAGCCCAATCGACTGAAGTTGGCCGAGAACCGGGCGTTTTCGTCAGTGACCCGAAAATCGCCCACCAGCGCCAGGCCCAACCCGCCACCGATGGCACCGCCATGCACGGCGCAGACAATGGGCTTCTTGTTGCGGAACATGCGGATCGCCCGCTCGTAAATGCGCCTGGAACTCTGTGTCACGTCCTCACCCGCACCGCTGAAATCGGCGCCAGCGCAAAAGGACTTTCCGTTGGCCGCGAGAACGATGCTGCGACATTGCGCCACCTCGTCCAGCTGCTCGAAGGTGTCGACCAGGCCGCTGAGCATGCCCATGTCGAAAAAATTGTGGGGTGGGCGATTCATCTCCACGATCGCCACGTGGTCGTCCAGCACGACGTTCAAGTCTTTGTAGGGGGTAAAAGGCAAATTCGACATCAGTGGCTCCTCCGATGGGTCGCGCGCGGGCACGACACGTTTTTTTTGAATAATGCTTGCTGATTAACAAGCAACCTTATACACGATACCCCGTCTGGAGACGTGGGACCGGGCCGCACGCACGCGCCTACAGCAGTCCGCCGATAGCTTGGGGCACAGCCTCGCGCATAAATGCGACAAATTGCTGCAATCGAGACGGGTAATAGCGGGCATAGGGATAGGAAATGAAAACCGGCAAAGGTGCTGCCTGCCATTGCGGCGCAACCTGCACCAGCCGACCCTGTTCAATGTCGTCGGCCAGCAACCACGCTGAACCGACGCATGCGCCCAGACCCAGCACGGCGGCACTGCGCAAGGCATACAGGCTATCGGTGCTGACCACCGGGCGAATGGTCACGCGCTCTTGTTGCCCGGTGGTGACATGCGTGAGCGTGACCTCATTGCGGTAATAATGCTGCAGCGCCAGCCAGGGCAAGATGGTCAACTCGGCTGGCGTCCTGGGCAAGCGTGCCATGCCCTGCAGGAGATCGGGTGCGGCCACGACAAAACGCGCCACATCCGAGACCTTGATGGCGACCACGGCCGGGTCCGTGGGCTCACTGACCTGCAAAGCGCAGTCGGCCCCGTTGGCGAAAGCCAGACGCACGTCGTCCTGCAGCAACCATTCCACCGACACGCGTGGATATCGCCGCAGAAACGTGGCCAGCGGCACGACGAATTTCTCCTGTCCGAACGCATGGGGCACGGCGACTCTCAACAAGCCTTCCGGCTCGTGTTGCGCACCACGCAGGTCGGTTTCGAACTGAGCCCAGTTGTCCAGCAGTTCACGCGCACGCTCGAAGCAGCGCTCGCCATCAAGCGTCAGTCGCATCGCATGCGTCGAACGGTGCAACAGCCGCACGCCCATCGATCGCTCCAGCGCCTGCAGACGTCGACTGATGGTGGGTTGCGTCGCGTTCATCTGCAGGGCTGCGCCCGAGAGGCTG
>JBAZPE010000306.1:0-4152 GCA_041648375.1 Burkholderiaceae bacterium
GGAATTCCGTGGCAAGAATGCGCGCATCGCCCCGCCCTGCCCGCGTGTCGGCGGCCGGCGCCTGGCCGGGCTGGTATTTCCCGGTCAGCACGCCACGTGCAATGGGGCTGTAAGGCACCACACCCAAACCGTAGTGGCCGCAGGCCGGCAGGATCTCGACCTCAGGCCCCCGATTGAGCAGGTTGTAGTACGGCTGGCACACCACGGGCTGGGGCACGCCCAACTGGCGGCAAAGATGCACGATTTCCGCGATGCGCCAGCCATGAAAGTTGGACACGCCGAAACCGCGGATCTTGCCACTGCGGATCAGATCACCCAGCGCATACACGGCCTCCTCGAGATTCTCCTCGTGGTAGTCGCGATGCAGATAAAGGATATCCATGTAGTCGGTTTGCAGGCGCTGCAAACTGTTTTCGACGCTTTGCACCAACCACTGGCGGGAATAGTGAGAATGGTTGGGTGCGCCGTCGAACTTGTTGCCCACTTTGCTTGCCAGGACCCAGTCATCACGCTGCCCCTGCAGCAACTTGCCCAGCACGCGCTCGGATTCACCCTTGCTGTACACATCAGCCGTGTCGACGAAATTCAGGCCCCGTTCCTTCGCCGAGGCAAGAATCGATGCCGCCTCGGCGTCAGGCGTCGGGCCGCCGAACATCATGGTGCCCAGGCACAGCGGGGAAACACGCAAGTTGCTGCGGCCCAATCGTCGATAAGTAGATGTCGTCACGAGCAGTCCTTGGATAGTCAGGTGGGTGGCTGGCCTGGAATCTGCAAGCGAAACCCGGCATGTCGAGAAAGGATAGCCGATCGTGGCGGTTGACTCGATCGTCAACGGTCGATTATCGGCGCGGCCTCTTGAACATGTCACTCATCTGTCGTTGTTCGCTTCCCAGAAAACTACTCGTCGGTGTGCCCACCGCACGATCTGGGCGCCTGTAATGCCGAACGCGGCGAGCAGGATGACGCCGGCAAACATGAGGCTGATGTTCATGTTCACGGCTGCCGATCCGATCAGGTAGCCCAGCCCCGCTTCCGAAGACACCAGTTCACCCACGACAGTGCCGATCAGCGCCAGCGACACACCAATCTGTAGCCCGGCAAAGATGTCGCCAGCTGCGGCCGGAAGTTTGACGTGCCGGAACACATACCAGCGTGAGGCCGAAAATGCGCGGCACGCGGCAATTAGATCGGGATCGACACGCTTGATGCCCACGATGGTGTTGATGAACAGCGGAAAGAAACAGATCAGCACCACCAGCACGACCTTGGATGCGATCCCAAAGCCAAACCACACCAGGATAAGCGGTGCCAGGGCCACCTTGGGCGTGGCCTGTATGGCCACCAGCAGGGGGTAGACGAATTTTTCGAATGTGCGTGATTCAGCCAGCGCAGCACCCAGAATCAATGCCAGCACACTTCCTATGGCGTAACCCATCAGCGTGGCTGACACCGTGTAGCCGATGTGGCGCCAGATGGTGCCGTCGATGAAGGCGCCTGTCAGTGCGTTCATCACCGCGCCTGGCGTGGTGAGGATGTAGCCGGGCACCTTCAGCAGGACAACTGAAAAATGCCACACCAGCAGCACGAGAACGAGTGTGAGCAGCGGATAGAGAACGGAAGTCAGGCGTTGCATGGTTCAACTTGTGAAATGTCGGCGCAGATGCCGGGTGGCTTGAACGAACGCCGGTTCAGTCAGCGTGTCCAGGCTGCGGGGTCGCGCAATGTCGACTCTGAAATCTTCCACGATCCGACCGGGACGTGCAGACATCACCAGCACCCGATCCGACAGCAGGACGGCCTCGGGAATGCTGTGCGTGATGAACAGCACCGATTTCTGATCGCGCATCCAGATGCGCTGCAACTCAAGCGTCAGGGTTTCGCGGGTCATCGCGTCAAGTGCCGCGAACGGCTCGTCCATCAGCAAAAGCTTGGGGTCACGCTGCAGCATGCGGGCCAGTCCCACGCGCTGTTGCATGCCGCCAGACAATTCGTTGGGATAGTTCTCGGCAAAGTCGGCCAGTCCCACGAGATCGAGCAGTGCATGCGCACGCTCGATCGCGGCGGGGGTTTTCTGTCCGACAGTCTCCGATGGCAGCAGAACATTGTCGAGCACCGTGCGCCACGGCAAGAGCGTGGGTTTCTGAAACGCCACGCCGATCTCGCGGCTGGGCTGCTCAGTGCGCTGCCCGGCCACGCAAATGTGCCCGGTACTCGGGCGCAGCAACCCGGCAGCCAGTTTGAGCAGGGTCGATTTGCCGCATCCTGACGGTCCCAGCAACGTGACGAACTCGCCATCGGCCACGCTGATGGATACCTGGCTCAATGCCTCGATCACCCCTTTGCGGGTTTTGTAGGTGACCGAGACATCCTGCGCATGCAGCATGTCTGCTGCTGCACCGCTCACTTGGCAGCCTTTGCCTGAGCCTGCACAGCGGCTGTATCGAAGCGGGAGAACTGGGGCACCAGCGCATTGCTGAATAACGTGTCCACGGGCATATCGGCCGTGTTGAACTCGCCGGACGCGTGCATGGCTGATACGAATTCCTTGATCACGGGCAGGTCGAACTCGCCAGGCACGCGCGCACTGCCGTCTGGGCGACGCAGTGTGCTGTCCATCCGTTTTTTGACCAGCGTGATCGCATCGTCGAGGTTTTTCTTGTCATCGCCATCCTTGGGCTTGGCCTCAGGCTGGTATTTCCAGAACGTCTCCACACACAAGCGCGGGTTGGCATCGCAGGCGAGCACCGCCTTCGTATAGGCCCGGCCAAAGCGCGCCAGCAGTTCCGGATTCTCTTTCAGGGTGTCCTCGTGTGCCACGAAGCCGTTGCTATTGATCTTCTGAAATACCGGTGGATATGGCAGGCGATGCACTTTGGTGCCACTTAACTCGAGCATCGCCGTCCAACTGCTGTTGTAGTTCAGCGCATCGACACGGCCCTCGCGCAATGCCAGAAATCCCGAACCCAACACCCCCACCGCCACAATGTCGACATCCTTACCCGGTGTGAGGTTCTCTTGGCGCAGCAATGCGCGGGTAGAAGGAATGGTGCCCCAGGTCAGCGCACCCACGCCGATTTTCTTGCCGTTCAGATCGGCGATGGTCTTGATCGGGCCATCGGCCAACACGGCCAGTTCCAGTTCGTTGGACGGAATGGCGTTGTAGAAGTATCGGACCGGCAGCGGCGTCTTGCCTGACTCGTAGCTGCTCAGCACCGCTTCAGGTAGCGGCAGCCCTATGGTCACTTTCTTGGATGCCACCTGTGGCAACAGCGCGGCTGCGCCCTGGAACACAATGGTCTTCACTTCGATATTCTCTGCATCGAAGTAGCCAAGATCTTTGCCCAGGCCGTAGACACCGCCGCTGGAAACGGTCAAGGGAACCGCCAGTGCGACGGTGACGTCATCGGCAGCGTGTGCCGTCGCGCCGCCCGACAACGATAGGGCGGCTGCACTTGCGCACGCGAGCCTGCAAGCAGACAGATTGAACATAGTGAATATCCTGAATGGAGGCAACGAATTGGCATGCAGCATATCCACGAGGCGCCACCAAACGAACAACCGATTTGCCATCTGCTAATGCCCGCCAGGCTTAAGACCTGCCGTCTATAGCGCTGCGGCTCATATGGCTTGAAGCACGAATACTTATGACTCGAAGTTCGTTGTGTGTGCGGCGCGCAGGGCATAGCGTGCAAAGCTCTTTTTCATGGAGCTCTCATGCCAGCCGCCATTACTGTTTCTCCAAGCAGCGCCCGCATCGACGTCGACCGCGCCATCACGCTGACGGGCTTTGATCCGGGCGCTCGCGTCACGCTGACTGCAACCTCACGACTTGCCGACCACACCGTCTGGCAAAGCACCAACGTGTATGTTGCCAATGCGCACGGCGCCGTGTCCATTGCCGAGCAGGCACCCGTCATCGGTGACTATGAAGGGGTCGATAGCCAGGGCCCTCTGTGGTCCCAGGTCCTGCGGCCACCCGAGGTTGCGGCGGAGGTCGAGCCAGATGCGACAGATTTGATAGATGCATCGGATGCGACAGTGGCGACAGTGACTCCGGACGCGCCAGCGGGGCCGGCACATCCCGTCTCCGTCTGGTTCACGGCCACCGACGAAACAGGTCACGTCGCCCGCGCCACACTTGAACAGCGGTAC